>JAUSEK010000022.1 GCA_030650275.1 Candidatus Omnitrophota bacterium
GCACCCCATTCATGGCGTGTGCCGCATTGACCAGCAAATTCATGAAGACCTGATTGAGCTGCGACTGGATGCACTCAATGTCTGGAATGTCGCCGTACTCCGTGACGACGTCCGCTTTGTAGCGGATTTCGTTGGCGACGATGTTGAGGGTGGAGTTAATACCCTGGTGGATGTCCGCCAAGGAAAATTTCCCTTCGTCGGGGTGCGAAAAATCTTTCAAATCCTGCACGATCTTCTTCACCCGGCCGATGCCCTCTTTGGATTCACGCAATACGGCGGGTATATCGGTTTTCAGGTAATCAATTTCCAGGCGCTGCTTGTTGGTCGTGATGGCATCGCGCTCCTTCGGGGGGAGTGCGGTCTCGGTCTGTTCGTAAACACCGATCATCTCCAGTAAATCGTTGGCGTAGCCCCCCAGCGTTGACAGGTTGGAGTTGACGTAGCCGATGGGGTTGTTGATCTCGTGTGCAACACCGGCTGCGAGTTGGCCGATCGACGCCATTTTTTCAGACTGCAGCAACTGGTTTTGTGCCTGTTCCAGCCGTGCGATCAGTACCCCCTGCTCGTCCTTTTCGCGGGACAGGGATTCGTTGCGTTGGTTGAGTTCCGCCGACATGATGTCGAGTGAGCGCGCGACCAGCGCCTTGTCACTGTCGGCTTTGAGGTAGGCATCGTCGACCGCGGCAATGAAGGCATGCCAGTTTTCCGGTATCTGCTCGATAGAACCGAAATTGCGCCGGATTTGTCGCTCAAGTAGACGATGCATGTGTTGTCAATTGGTTAAACCGCCATGCCCGTTGGCGTCGCCGTCTTCCATCGGACAAAGGGAATCTTGGGGAGATACATCAATCCTCCGGTTGGGATGGCAACCTGTGTGAATCAATTCTAGGCCTTGATTCATACCACGCATCGGTAAAACTTCCCTGCGTACCTGGGGGTGTCCAGTGCCCTTTTAATTGAAATTGCACCGGTTTGGTGCATTTGTGGGGCAAATCAGCTGTTTTTATGAAATCTTTTTAAAGTATTTTAAAAATAGGCCTAAATAAGCCCCTAAATCTGCCGTTAAGAAACGTACGTCAACTCATAAAAGTAACCGGAGGGGCCGCCAGGCCAACCAAAATGCAATTGCCTTCCATCGATCGAACCCCAAATGTGCGCTC
>JAUSEK010000024.1 GCA_030650275.1 Candidatus Omnitrophota bacterium
GTGAAGTATCAGTACAGGGAGTCGGTTAAGAATGAAAAAATACAGTTGCCTGCCATGCATTGTCGTGGCGGTCGTTTCGCTTGTTGGGTGCGCCCACCAAGAGGAGTCGAGAACCCTGGCGGTTCAAAAAGTGGAGTCCGCGGGCCAAGCCTACAGCGGCCCACGCACCCCCATCTCCGTGGGTAAATTTGACAACCGCTCGTCTTTCATGCGGGGTGTGTTTTCGGACAACGTAGACCGTTTAGGCGGCCAAGCCCAGACGATTTTGCTTACCCATTTGCAGCAAAGCCGCCGTTTCAGTGTGTTGGATCGCACCAATATGACGGAAATTAAGGAAGAAGCGGCCATGCTGAAAAAGGCGCAAACCCTGAAGGGCGCAGACTTTGTGGTGACCGGTGACGTCACCGAGTTCGGTAGAAAAGACGTCGGAGACAAACAACTGTTCGGTCTTTTGGGTCGTGGAAAAACGCAGATTGCCTATGCCAAGGTCAACCTCAACATCGTCAACACGCTGACCTCAGAAGTGGTCTTCTCCTCGCAAGGCGCCGGTGAATACAGCCTGTCCGAGCGCGAAGTCATCGGATTTGGCGGCACAGCGGGGTACGACTCCACGCTGAATGGCAAGGTGCTCGACTTGGCAGTTCGCGAGGCCGTGAACACCCTGGTCGCCGGTATCGACAGTGGCGCCTGGCGCCCTGCACCTTGATATTCCACGCCTCTTCTTTAGGAAAATCCATGAAAAATTTACGAGTCGGCGCTGCCGGCGTATTGCTGCTGTCTGTCGTTTTGGGAGGGTGTGCGACCAAACCCACATCCTTGTACCAATGGCAGGGTTATCAAAACAATGTCGATGCCTATTTCCGGGCAGACAAGCTGAGTCCCGATGCGCAAACCCAGCTGATGGAATCAGATTTGCAAAAAATCCAGGCCAGCGGTGGAGCGGTCCCCCCGGGCTACTACGCCCACCTGGGCTTGCTCTATGGACAGCAGGGCAAGCTGGACCAATTCGCGCTGCAAATGCAAGCGGAGAAAAAACAGTACCCTGAATCTGAAACGTTCATGGATTTCCTGTTGCGCAACTTTAAGAAATAGGAGATTTATATGTACTTCACAAGCTATTTCAAGATTCTGATCGCCACCGCTGTCATTCTGTTAGTGACAGGTTGTGCGACCAAAAAGCCGTTTGACTACACCGCGTACAAAGAAAGTCGTCCAAGGTCCATCCTGGTGTTGCCACCGGTCAACAGCACGCCAGAAGTTCAGGCGACTTATAGCGTTTTGTCCTACGCGACGCGGCCTCTTGCGGAGGCGGGTTACTACGTCATGCCGGTCACTTTGGTGGCGGAAGCCTTCAAGGAAAATGGCATGACGCAGCCTTCCGATATGCACGCGACGTCACCAGAAAAGTTAAGGCAAATCTTTGGCGCGGATGCGGCCCTTTACATTGACATCTCCAAGTACGGCACGGTGTACCAGGTGATCAACAGTGAGTCGGTTGTTGCAGCCCAAGCGAAGTTGGTCGACTTGAAGACGGGTAAAACGCTGTGGACCGGGGTGGCGCAGGCATCCAGTGCGGAAAGCAACAACCAACAACAAGGTGGACTGGCTGCACTGCTCATTACGGCCATCATCAAACAGGTGGTTGCCAGCACCACGGATGAAAGCCACAAGATCGCAGGCGTGGCAACTGCCCGTTTATTGTCGCCAGGACAAAATGGTTTGCTGTATGGTCCGCGTTCGCCAAGCTATGGCAAGGACTGACCCTTGATACTGTGACTTGGGTTGACTGCCTGGTCACGCTGTGAAAGCCTGTTGCTCTTTGGAGTGGCAGGCTTTTTTAGTTTTTTGCTATAAAAAAAGAAGCTGCCTGCGCAGTATCCGCGGGGCCTAGAGCCCTATTTTCACGCATATTTTTATGTTTTGGCCCGTCAGCCATTGGCAGGAATGCTCCCAGTCCATCCTTCATTCCGTTTGACAAACCCCGCATAGAATTGGTGCACTCGGTCAACATCAAAAAGAATCGGGACCGTTGAGTAACCATGTTTCAGTGGCGGGCATGGGATAAAAGGGAAAAGACCGCTGTCACCCGCGACGCGCAAATCATCTGTGCGCCGCGAAGTCTACAAATCAAAGATATGAAAAAGATTATTTTGTTCGGCGCTTTGAGCGCCTCGGCTTTGTGCGCTCATTCGACTCCACATCGCCCATTTCAACGTTCCTAGGAAGTTACCCATGTTTCAATCGCTCATCAAAAGCAGTGTTCTCTTTTTGTTTGCCTTGGCTCTTTTGGGCTGTGGCTCCAGTCCCAGCAAACAAAGCAATGCCCCATTGCCGGTTATTCAAAAAAATAAATATACCCACGCCTATGTTT
>JAUSEK010000025.1 GCA_030650275.1 Candidatus Omnitrophota bacterium
CGGCAATTATAACCGCATTTTATTGAGCAATGTTCTCAACCAGACGCAGGAAGCCAGTGCTATTTTTATCAATCCTTTAAGCTGGTTTAAGGAAAATAATATCACCTTGCTCGCGGCTTTTAAAGCCGTCCACATTGACACCGGGCGCAAAACGGTCATTGCCCGTCAGCTGCATCCGCAGGCGCCTGCCTATGCCGCACACACCGATGATGCTTTTTTGGGAGGGTCATTGGAAGAAAACTATGATCATTTGATCATTGCCACCGGTTCCCGTCCGTTCGTACCGCCGATGGAGGGGTTTGGGGGTGAGGGGACGTTTTTGTTCCGCACCATTGATGATTGTGACCGTATTGCCGAATATGCCAGGAATTGTCAACGGGCCGTGGTGATCGGCGGCGGGCTTTTGGGACTGGAAGCCGCGCGGGGACTGATGACGCATCATGTGGAAGTGACGATCGTGGAGGCGGCCGGCCAATTGATGCCGGCCCAATTGGATGTGGAATCCGCGCAGATCTTAAAGCGCACCATGCAAGCCATGGGCCTGACCGTATTGACGGACCGCAAGACCGCGCAGATCCATAAGAATGACGGAAAGGTGACCTCCTTGGTATTTTCCGACGGGGCAACCATTCCCGCCGATATGGTGGTGGTCAGCGCCGGCATCCGTCCCATCACGGAGATCGCTAAGGGTTCCGGACTGAATGTCAATAAAGGCATTGTCTGCGATGATCAAATGCGCACCAGCGATCCCCATATTTTTGCCCTGGGGGAATGTGTTGAGCATCGGGGCAAATTGTACGGGCTGGTCGAACCCATTTGGACGCAGGCCAGGGTGGTGGCGGATGTGATCAGCGGATTTGATCCCCAGGCCGTTTATCAGGGCTCGAAAACCGGAACGAAATTAAAGGTCATGGGTGTCGACCTGATGTCGTTGGGAGAAAAAGAAGCCGGCGCCGACGATGATGAAGTCATTGTTTACCGTGAGCCCAACCGCGGCATTTATAAGAAGTTGATCGTGCGCGGCAATAAACTTTACGGGGCCATTCTTTTGGGGGACGCGGGGGCGGCGGACGTGCTCATCCAGATGTTCCTCAATGAGCAGGCCGTCCCGGAAAACCGTTCCGACCTTTTGTTCGGGGACGTCAAGGGGGCCGCCTTTATCCAGGCCGCGGACCTGCCGGACCACGCGCAGATCTGCAATTGCAATGGCGTGTGCAAAAAGACCATTGTGGAGGCCATCAGTAGCGGATGCGAGACGGTGGCGTCCGTGGGTGCCAGGACCAAGGCGGGCAAGGGCTGCGGTTCCTGCCGCGGGCTCATTGCCCAGATCATCGAGGCGAAATTGGGCAAGGTGTCCTATGACCCCAGCGATCATTATTACGTGCCGGGGATCCCATTGGAAAAATCACAATTACTGGCGGCCATTAAGACGGGGAATTTGAAGTCCGTCAGCGCCGTGTTCGCGGCATTGGCCGACGGCAAAGAAGACGCGGACAGCAAGGTGGGTCTGGCGTCGCTGTTAAAGACCCTTTGGCCTGATGATTATAAGGATGAGCGTGATGCCCGTTTTATCAATGACCGGGTGCATGCCAATATCCAGAAAGACGGGACATTTTCAGTGGTGCCCCGCATTTACGGCGGGGTGACGTCGCCGGATGAACTGATGCGCATCGCCCGGGCCGCGGTGAAATATGACGTGAAGATGGTGAAATTCACCGGAGGCCAGCGCATTGATCTGCTGGGGGTTAAAAAGGAAGATCTGCCCAATATGTGGAAAGATTTGGGGCTTCCCAGCGGCCATGCCTACACCAAGGCCTTTCGCACCTGCAAAAGTTGCGTAGGCACGGATTTCTGCCGTTACGGGCTGGGCGATTCCATTGCCCTGGCCCAGGAGATCGAACGCCGTTTTCAGGGGCTTGAGTCGCCGCATAAGATGAAGCTGGCCACGGCCGGCTGTGCCCGCAACTGTTCCGAGGCCTATGTCAAAGATCTGGGGGCGGTCGCCATCGGCGATGGGAAATGGGAAATTTATGTCGGGGGTGCAGCCGGCGGCAGTGTCCGCAAGGGTGATCTATTGTGCGTTGTCAACAGCCACGCCCAGGTGCTGACGTGCATGGGGCGGTTTATGGAATATTACCGGGAGCATGGCAAATATTTAGAGCGTACTTATGGTTTTGTGGAACGCGTGGGCATTGACGTTTTGCGCGGTATTCTCGTCGATGATTCGTTAGGGATCTGCGCCCAGCTGGATGAGCGTATCCAGAAGGCGGTGGACGCGTACAAGGACCCCTGGAAAGAAGCGGATCAACCGGTACATCCTCATCAGTTTGAAGGTCCGCAGTTGGTTGAGACGCTGCGCGTGGCGGAGAATAATGGTTGAGCTGACTGTCAAGCTTGGTTTGGTAGAGCAGATCCCCGTGGGGCAGGGCAGATGTTTTATTGTTGATGGTCGGGAAATCGCTGTTTTCCGTTCCCGGGCCGGCCGTATTTTCGCGGTGAGCCATCGCTGTCCGCACCGGCAGGGGCCTTTGGCCGAGGGGGTCATTGGGGGCAACCAGGTCATTTGTCCTTTGCACGGGCATAAATTTGATCTGACCACCGGCAAAGGCAGTGAGATGGGCGAGTGTGTCAAAACATACCGGGTTTGGGAAGAAAATGGTCAATTGATGCTGGCATAATTGCTATGTTTAACTTTTAAAAAGGATGGGGGCCATGAATCTACACAAAGCCAATAAGATCAATCTGCTTGATTTTAAATCCATTCCCATGCGCACATTCCACATGACGTGGTTTGCGTTTTTTTTAAGTTTTTTCGGTTGGTTTGCCATTGCTCCGTTAATGCCGCTGGTACGTCATGATCTGGGCTTAACTAAAACGCAGATCGGCAATACCATCATCGCTTCTGTTGCGATCACTATTATTGTCCGCTTGTTGATCGGTTGGTTGTGTGATCGTTTTGGTCCTCGACGCACTTACGCGGCTTTACTGATCATCGGGTCTTTGCCTGTGATGGCCATCGGTTTGGCCCATGACTATCAGAGCTTCCTTTTGTTCCGTCTGGCCATCGGGGCCATCGGAGCTTCTTTCGTATTGACCCAATACCATACGTCCGTCATGTTTGCCCCTAATTGCGTGGGGACAGCCAATGCCACGGCCGCGGGCTGGGGCAATATGGGCGGCGGTATTACGCAGATGGTGATGCCGTTCATACTGGCCGCGGCGATCGGTCTTGGACTTAGTGAAAGTTTGGGTTGGCGATTGAGCATGGTGGTCCCGGGCGTATTGTTGTTTTTGACGGGATTTGCTTATGCCCGCTGGACCAAAGATTTTCCACAGGGCAACCTGGATGAACTGCGCGCGCAAGGGCTGTTGCCGACGAGAAAACAAGCCAAGGGAAGTTTCCGCGCCGCCTTGAAGGATCGCCGGGTGTGGGCCTTATGCGTCATTTACGCGGCCAGTTTCGGGGTGGAATTGACCATGAACAATATTGCCGCGCTTTATTTTACGGACCAATTTCATCTGTCGATCGCGGCCGCCGGTTTGGTGGCCGGATTATTCGGTTTGATGAATCTTTTCGCCAGGTCATTGGGTGGATTTTTTTCCGACCGTTGTGCCCGCAGCGGCGGTTTAAAGGGGCGTGTCATTTTTTTAGGCGCCTCGCTTTTTATCGGCGGTTTATTGCTGATGGTCTTTTCGCGCATGACCGTTTTACCCTGGGCCATTGCGGCGATGTTGAGTTTCGCCTTATTTATCAAAATGGCCAATGGCGCGACGTATGCGGTGGTGCCGTTCATCAATAAGAAGGCCTTGGGGGCGGTGGCCGGGATCATCGGTGCCGGCGGGAACTTGGGCGGCGTGCTTTTCGGGTTCTTGTTCCGCGATGATAAAATGAGCTATATGGATGGCTTGTTTTATTTAGGCATAGCGGTCGCTGTCATGGCTGGGTTATCTTTGGCGGTCAAGTTCTCCGTTGAGGATGAACGCGAAACCAAGGAGGCCTTTGATGTGGCCCGCGCCCGGCAGTTGGAAGCTGTGGCCTTAGGTTAATAAATATGGACAATGATGAAATACTGGTCCATCAGGTCCTGGAGGACCAGCAGGACATGACCGCGGTTGAGACATTCGCGTTCAAGCATGATTTTCATCAACTGCCGTCGGGGGCCGGTCCGTATAAGCAATTGATCCCCAAAACAACGCCTGGGCCGGGACAGCAGTATGCTTTTGAAGTCAATCTCGACCAGTGTACGGGTTGTAAGGCGTGCGTGACCGCCTGCCATAATGAGAACGGTCTCGAGGAGGATGAGACCTGGCGGTCGGTGGGGCTGATCCATGGAGTCATCGCCGATCAACCCGTGATCCAGCATGTCACGAGTGCCTGCCATCATTGTCTGGACCCGGCGTGCATGAACGGCTGTCCGGTGAAGGCCTATGAGAAAGACCCCGTGACGGGCGTGGTCAAGCATCTGGGTGATCAATGCATCGGCTGCCAGTATTGCATTTTCAAATGTCCTTATGATGTGCCCAAGTACAGTAAGAGAAAAGGCATTGTGCATAAATGCGACATGTGCATCAGCCGCCTGGAGGTCGGCCAGGCGCCTGCGTGCGTGCGCGCCTGCCCCAATGAAGCGATCCGCATTACCCTGGTGGACACGGCCGTTGTCCGGAAAGACCCGTCGGAATTTGTCAGGATCCCCCAGGCCCCGGATTCCCGGTACACGCTGCCAACCACCCGTTACGTAACGGACAAAAAATTGACGCCGGACATGACATCCATGGATGCCGCTGTTTTTGAACCGGAACATCCGCACATGCCTTTGGTGGTGATGTTGGTTTTGACACAACTGTCCGTCGGTGCGTTTTGTGTGGAGGGACTGGTCAATTATTCCTTGCAGGATGATCTGCGCGTTTTGTTGATACCCGCCCACGCGTTGACTGCTTTGGCCTTCGGGCTTTTGGCATTGGGGGCCAGCATTTTTCATTTGGGCCGGCCGTTGTATGCTTTTCGCGCACTGCTGGGCCTTAAAACCTCCTGGCTAAGCCGCGAGATCCTGGCTTTCGGCGTATTCGCTTCTTTGGCTTTTGCTTATGCCGTTCGGGTAAAATATGCCCCGGCCGGATTTGCAGTATCAGCCGCGGGGTTGTTCGCTGTTTTTGCCTCGGTCATGGTTTACCGGGACACCCATCGGGTTTTATGGGACACCCCCATGACAACGTTTAAATTCTTTATGACGGCCGCTATTTTAGGGACAGTAACGGTGATGGCCGTATCATTGAGCGTCTGCGCCGTTTATTCACCCCAAAATTTTGTTGATGTCTTGCGGGCGGTTGGTATTCCCTTAGGCCGCGTGATGGCGGCTTTGACCCTGGTTAAAATTGTCGTCGAGGCGTCCTTATTTTCTTATCTGCGCCATCCGCGGATGACGCCGCTCAAGAAAAGCGCTGCGCTGATGTCCGGGCCTTTGCGGGCATGGACCACCCAGCGTTTTATATACGGGACCGTTGGCGGGGTTGTCCTGCCTGTTCTATTTCTGGTCATGAAGGATTATTTGACGCCCTCTTGGGTCTTGACCTGGGTTGGGGTCATGGCGGCCATGACAGCGGCCGGGGAGATCATGGAAAGGTATTTATTTTTCCGTGCGGTGACTCCTTTATCAGCCAGAGGCTGATCCGCCTTTGGCGGAAAGATGCCGCAGTAATGACAAACACGATGAAACAATTTAAGGATTTGATCCATCAAAAAACCGGTTTTCTGACGGATGAATTGGCGCTGGCGCCTTCTCTATTGGGGGTTTTGCCCCAACGGCTTTTGCCTGATGGGGCGGCGCGCGTGGTCTGCGGTTTTTGTTCGACGGGATGCAGTCTGGACGTGCATATCAAGAATGGAGTGCCGGTGAATCTGACGCCGACCAAGGGATATCCGGTCAATACCGGCGAGGCCTGTCCCAAGGGCTGGGAGGCCTTGACGCCGTTGAAGGCCTTTGACCGCGCCACCACCCCTTATGTGCGCAAAGGCCATGGCCGTCTGGAGCCGGCCCATTGGGACGCCGCGTTAAGGATCTTCACCAGCCGTTTTAAAGATATTCAATCACGCTACGGCAATGACAGCGTTGCTTTTTTGAGCACAGGACAGATCACCACCGAGGAAATGGCGTTGCTGGGGGCGCTGGCCAAATTCGGCATGGGCCTTGTTCACGGCGACGGCAATACCCGTCAATGCATGGCCACCGCGGTGGTGGCCTATAAACAGGCCTTTGGTTTTGACGCCCCGCCGTATACGTATCAGGATTTTGAAGAAAGCGATGTGATCATTTTTATCGGGGCCAATCCCTGCATCGCCCATCCGATCATGTGGCAGCGCGTGTGCCGCAATAAAAATAATCCGACGATCATTGTCATTGACCCGCGCAAAACCGAAACAGCCATGGCCGCCACCCGTCATTACGCGTTAAAGCCCAAGAGCGATCTGGTTTTGTTATATGGTTTGGCGCGCGGGCTTATTGAACGCGGCTGGCTTGACGCCGATTTTATTGCCGGGCATACGGCGGGTTTCAAAGAGTTCCGCGCGCATGTGAAGATGTTCACTCTCGATCATGTCAGCCGGGCCACGGGATTATCAGAGGCCCAGATCGAGCAATGCGTCGCATTGATCGCCCGGGGTAAGAAGGTCTCATTTTGGTGGACCATGGGCGTTAATCAGGGTCATGAGGCGGTGCGCACTGCCCAGGCGATCATCAATCTGGCATTGATGACGGGAAATATCGGCCGGCCGGGCACGGGCGCAAACTCCATCACCGGCCAATGCAATGCCATGGGCTCACGGCTTTTCAGCAACACGACGAATTTATTGGGCGGGCACGATTTTTGCGACAGCGCGCACCGGCGCAAGATCGCCACCCTCCTGAAGATAGACGAGGCACGGATCCCTTCTCAAAACAGTTTGCCTTACAATCAGATCATTGAAGAAATTGCCGTCGGAAAGATCAAGGGCCTGTGGATTATCGCCACCAACCCCGCGCATTCCTGGATCGGCCAGCAGGAGTTCCGGCAGATCTTAAAGAACCTGGAATTTCTCGTCGTGCAGGACATGTATCATACGACGGAAACCGCGCAGATGGCGGACCTGATCCTGCCGGCCGCCTGCTGGGGTGAGAAAGAAGGCACGATGATCAATTCGGAGCGGCGCATCGGTCTTTTGCGTAAAGTGGCCAAGGCGCCCGGTTTGGCCCTGGCTGATTTCTCTATTTTTAAATTGATCGCGCATTACTGGGGTTGCGGCGAACTTTTCAAGGACTGGCAAAGCCCCGAAGCGGTTTTTCAAATTCTCAAAGAGATCTCGCGGGGAACACCCTGCGATTTTACCGGTATCCGCGATTATGCCATGATCGAATCCAGCGGCGGCATTCAATGGCCTTTGCCTGAAGGGGCATTGCCGTTGGAAGATCAACGCCGTCTATTTGCCGACGGTCAATTTTTCACCGATGACCGCAAAGCCAGGTTTATATTTGAAGCGCCCCGGCCAGTCCCCGAAGATGTTTGCGATCAGTATCCTCTTGTGCTTTTGACGGGACGGGGCACATCCGCCCAGTGGCATACGCAGACACGCACCGCCAAGTCCCCGGTTTTGCGCAAGATGTACGCGCGGGACGTTTATGTGGAAATAAATCCCGAGGATGCCTGCAAATTGAGCATTCGTAGCGGACAATGGGTGTTTGTGTCCACCCGGCGGGGGGAGATCAGGGCCAGGGCCTTGGTGATCCCCAGCGTGCAGCAGGGGCATATTTTTTTGCCCATGCATTATGAGGTGAGCAATCATCTGACACTGCCGGCGTTTGACCCGTATTCCTATCAACCTTCCTATAAAATGGCGGCGGCGCGCGTAGCCAAGGTGCCGTATTACTATGCGTGAACCGATCTTGACCCCCCAGGTAGCGGCGGTGTGTATCTCCGGCGGGGGAATTCCTAAACTTCCCCAGACCTCGGTGCCGGTGACTTTCGCTGGCCTTGCCGGCGACGGGCACGATCACGCCAAGCACAATGATCCCTTACAGGCGGTGTGTCTGCAGGATATGGAGATCCTGGAGGATTTGACTAAGGAAGGGTTTGCCTTAAAGCCCGGGACGACCGGGGAGAATTTGACCGTGCGCGATCTTAAAGTCAATCATTTGGGGGTGGGGACAATTCTGGAATTTTCCGGCGGGGTGGTTTTGGAATTGACCAAGGAACGCAAGCCCTGTTACGTGCTGGATGCCATTGACCCGCGGTTAAAAGAAGCGATCGTGGGCCGCTGCGGTTTTTATGCCAAGGTCCTGCGGGAAGGCCTCATTCAAGCCGGCGACATCATTCAAGTCAGGGCACGGCAGGAATCCAGTTGTGCATTGGGCCCGGTCATGGTAATATAATTTTGCTCATGAATGACAAGAGCCGTTTAAGGAAGCATTATTTGGATCTTCTAAAACAGCAGGATCGTGAAGAGGGATTCAGGAAGAGCCGGTTGATCGCGGAAGAGTTTTTTAAACTTCCCGCCATCGTCAAAGCCAAAACCATCCTTTTTTACGCGTCCCTGCCGGGCGAAGTGGATACATTCGCGATGATCCGGAAGGCCATGGATTTAAAGAAACAGGTTGCATTGCCTGTTGTCCTGCGTGGACAAAGGACATTGATCCCGACATTAACCAAAAACATGAAAGATTTGCGCTTAAGCACATACGGCATTCACGAACCGCGGCGTCATAAAGACCGGGAGATCCCGCTCGAGCGCCTGGACGCGGTGGTGGTGCCTGCCTTGGCTTTTGACAAGGCCAACAATCGCCTGGGCCGCGGGAAGGGGTATTACGACCGCTTCCTGAAAAGTCTTTCATCCGCAGTGACCGTCGGTATCGCCTTTGATTTTCAGATCGCAGATCGCCTTCCGCTCGAGGACCATGATGTTCCGGTCCACCACGTCATCGCCGCCTGATCTTCGTTTTTAAATGAAGGGAGTCGTATTATGGAAAACGCCAACATTCTAGGCCAGGTGCTGTTTTTTGCCTTTGCCGCCATCGGCTGTGTCATTGCCGGGTTCTTTTTGAACCGTTTCATGGGACATAAACGCGGTCAGGAAGCGCAGAAAGGCGCTTTGGACATCCGTGAACTCGCCAGGCGCGAGGCCGAGACCATCCACAAGGAGGCGGAACTGCAGGCCAAGGATATTCTGATCAAGATGCGTCAGGATTTTGAGAACCAGAGTAAGGAGCGGCGCGAAGAACTCAACAACGCGGAAAAACGCATTGCCCAGCGCGAGGAAAATCTCGACAAACGCGTTGATCTTCTGGAAAAGAAGGAAAAGGACCTGGCCGCCCGTCTGGACGCGCTGCGCGAAGGCGAGGCCCGCATGAAAGAAAAGACCGAAGAATTGGCCAAGGTCCTGGCCGAGGAAAAACAGCGCCTGCACACCATCGCGAATCTTTCCACCGAGGAGGCCAAACAATTGCTGCTACGTCGCGTGGACGAGGACCTCTTGAGCGAGAAGGCCTCACGTATACGGCACATGCAGGAAGAGATCAAGGAAAGCGCCGACAAACGCGCGCGCGAGGTCATCAGCACCGCCATTCAGCGTTGCGCCTCCGACCATACGGCGGAGACCACGATCAGCATGGTGGTGCTTCCCAACGATGAGATGAAAGGCCGCATCATCGGCCGGGAGGGCCGCAACATCCGCGCTTTGGAACAGGCCACGGGGGTGGACATCATTATCGACGACACGCCCGAAGCCGTGACCATTTCCGGATTTGACATGGTGCGCCGTGAGATCGCGCGCATGGCCATTGAACAATTGATCGGCGACGGGCGCATCCACCCGGGCCGCATTGAGGAAGTAGTGGCCAAGGCCAAGGATGCACTTGAGAACAAGATCAAGGAAGAGGGCGAGAGAGCGGTGATTGAACTGGGCATTCACGGGATGCATCCCGAATTGACCAAATTGGTCGGACGCCTGCGTTACCGCACCTCGTTCGGACAGAACGGCTTGAGCCACTCCATCGAGGTCTCAAAGCTCATGGGCATCATGGCCCATCAATTGGGTGTGGACGTCAAGACCGCCAAACGCGCCGGGCTCTTGCATGACATCGGCAAGGTTGTTTCTTCCGACGTGGAAGAAGGAACGCACGCCATTGTCGGCGCCCGGCTTTGCCGCAAATACGGCGAGGCCGAGGATGTGTCTTACGCCGTTGAAAGCCACCACGGCGAAGTGGAGATGAACACCCTGTACGGCACCCTGGTCTCTGCCGCGGACGCCATCAGCGCCGCCCGTCCCGGGGCGCGGGCCGAATCCATGGAAACGTATATCAAACGTCTGGAAAATCTGGAAAAGATCTCCCATTCATTCAAGGGTGTTGAGAAGGCCTATGCTTTGCAGGCCGGGCGCGAGATCCGCGTCATGGTCATCCCGGACAAGGTCAACGACGATGAAGCCATTGTCATGGCGCGCGACATCCGAAAGAAGATCGAAGAGGAAATGGAATACCCGGGGCACATCAAGGTGATGGTGGTCAGAGAAACGCGCGCAATTGAATATGCTAAGTAGAGACGCAGCAATGCTGCGTCTGTACGAAATCAAATTATGAACATTTTATGCATCGGTGACATTGTCGGACGTCCGGGCCGCGAGGTGCTGGCGAAAGTTTTGCCCGGCCTTAAGGCGGAATATGCCGTGGACTTTGTTATCGCCAACGGCGAGAATGCCGCGGGCGGGTCCGGTATTCTACCCAAACAGGCCGAAGAGATCTTCGCGGCGGGCGTGGACGTTATCACATTAGGCGACCATGTGTGGGACAGGCCGGAGATCCATGCGTATCTGCAGGACAACACGCGGATCATCCGTCCGGCCAATTTTCCAGATGGCGCTCCGGGCCGCGGCTGGACGGTTGCCGACTCCGCCGCCGGCGTCAAGATCGGGGTAATAAATCTTTTAGGCAGGACATTCATGCGTTATAATGTCGAGTGTCCTTTTCGTACGCTGGACAAAGCCCTGGCGGAGGTCCGGGAGCAGACACTTTTAAGCGTTGTGGACATGCACGCCGAAACCACCAGCGAAAAAGTGGCCATGGGTCATTATGCTGACGGTAAGGTTTCCGTTGTGTTCGGCACGCATACGCATATCCAGACCGCCGACGAAAAGGTTTTGCCCGGCGGCACCGCGTACATCACGGACCTGGGAATGACAGGGCCGTATGATTCTGTCATCGGCCAGAATAAAGAAAAGATCATCCAGCGTTTTTTGACCAGCATGCCGCACAAATTTGAGGTCGCCGCGGCGGCCGCCACCCTCCACGGGGTGGTCGTTTCCGTTGATACGAAAACCGGACGGGCGCAAAACATCACCCGCATTCAAAGGGGGTAATATGTCTTGGGATGGATTCAACCGTCGCCGTTTCCCGCGCCTCCTGTACCCGTGTCTGGTCAAAGTGACCACCTCCCACGGCGCAGAGCAGAACGCTTTTTTGACCCACACGGAGAATATCGGCGTGGGCGGCATTTGCATCATCGCCAAGAGAGAGATCCCGCTGTTGGCTCCGGTCCAGATCGAGGTGGACCTTTTGGAAGAGGCCGACCATCTTTTTGCCAGGGGCCGCGTGGCATGGATCGTGCAGAGGAAAGCCCTGGAATCGGTCAAACCTCTTTTTTATGACATCGGCATTGGATTCGAGGGGCTTGCCGCGAAAGACAAGGCCCGTTTGGAAGCCACTGTTGCCCGGTTCATCAAAAAAGGGTATAAGATCCTCAAGCCCGTGTATTGATGGTTCGACAGGCTCACCATAAATATGTTCGACTCCGATAAACGCAGATTCCCCCGCGCTGATTATCCCTGCTCATTGACCGTATGGCATCAGGACGGCAATCAGGAGGTCATTCTCGCCCACACCGTCAATATCGGCGCCGGCGGTTTATGCGTGCGCCTGGACCGGAAACTTGTTTTGGATTCCTGTTTTGAGATCAGCATTGAATTCCCCCACAGCGCCTCGTTCAAATGCAAGGCCAGGGTCGTACGTTGTGAGGCATGCCCGGGCACGGCAGGCAAGGACCTTTATTCTGTGAGCTTGGAATTCGAGCCCATGGACGAAGTGAAACAGGCCGTTCTGCTGGGGATCGTTTCCGACCTGATCGCCCTCAACGAAAAGCACAAGAAGAAATAACATGGTCCGCGTCCGTTTTGCCCCATCACCGACGGGATATCTGCACATAGGCGGGGCCCGCACCGCGCTCTTTAACTGGATGTATGCCCAGGCCCAGGGCGGGCAATTCATTTTGCGCATTGAGGACACGGACAAGGCGCGTTCAAAGCCCGAATACCTCGATGAAATATTGGACAGCATGCGCTGGCTGGGGCTTAACTGGGACGAGTTTTATAAACAAAGCGACCGGTTCGGCCTTTACCGTCAGCACGCGCAGAAATTGCTGGATGAGGGCAAGGCGTATAAGGACGGCGAAGCGGTTTTGCTGAAGATGCCCCAACAGCAGATCAAGGTCTATGATCTCATCCGCGGCGAGATCACCGTTGACAGCGCAGAGATCAAGGACCAGGTCCTGCTCAAAAGCGACGGGTCGCCGGCCTACAGTTTCGCCTGTGTGGTGGACGACGCGCTCATGCAGATCTCCTGCGTCATCCGCGGGGAAGACCACATTTCCAATACCCCCAAACAGATCGTTATTTATGAGGCGCTGGGATTTAAACTCCCTAAATTCGCGCATTTGCCGCTTATTCTCGATGATGAACGGGCGCGCCTGTCCAAACGCGCCGGCGCGGTGGCCGTCACTGATTACCGCAAACAGGGATTTCTGCCGGAAGCAGTGGTCAATTATTTGATGCTCTTGGGCTGGTCGCCCGGGGATAACAAAGAAAAAATTGACCTGGCACAGGCGGTGAAGAAATTTTCCATCAAAAGGATCAATAAAGCCGGCGCCGCTTTTTCCATGGACAAGTTAAAATGGCTCAACGGCCAATACATCAAAGAGATGGACGATGCCCGGCTGGCCCTGCTGGTGACGCCATTTTTGAAAGAAAAGGGATGGGATGCAAAAGCGGCCGGAAAAGACCTGGCAAGTATTGTCCATTTATTCAAATCCAGGATGAGCACGCTCGCGGATTTCCTGGACTGGGCCGGGTTTATTTTTAACGACGATGTTTCTTATGACGAGGGCGCCCGGACCGAACACCTTTCGAAGAGCATGGTCCGTGAGTTTGATCTTTTGGCACAGCGTTTGGGCGCTATAGTGGATTTTAACGCGGCAACCGCCGAGGAGGCGTTCCGTTCCTTGGTCAAGGAATTGGGCATTGAGGCCGGGGCTATGGTGCATCCGGTGCGCGTGGCTTTGACCGGCCGCGCCGTGGGGCCGGGGCTTTTTGATACAATGGCGGTTTTAGGCAAGGACAAGACTGTTAACCGTTTGCGTAATGCATTCCAGGAGGTTTTATGAGAAAAATATCATTGCTTTTGATGGTCCTGGCCGTGTCAGCTATTTTGACCGGCTGCGAAACGCTCAAATCCACCATCAGCGGCCCGTTCATCGGTTTGGAAAAGGACATGCAGAATGCCGGCAAGGCGATCGAGAGCGTGTGCAAGCCCGATCCGGTCACGGGAAAAAGCAAGCTGGACAATGCCGACGGCTGGGTGCAAGAGCATCTCTGGTAAATTTCGGTTTTATTGCCTTGTCGTCTAATGGTAGGACATCAGATTCTGGATCTGAGTATCATGGTTCGAATCCATGCGAGGCAATTTAAATAAAAGGACAGTGGATGGACGCGTATTTAGCAGGGAACAAAGACCTGAATTTCCTGAATCCGGAATCCCATAAGATATTCCGGAATCTGGTGGAAGGGATTAAAATAGGGATCTTTATGGCTGACGCGCGGGCCAAGATCTTTTACGTCAACAAGGCCTTTGCCGATACTTTTGAATTACAAAATTGTTCCCAAGCGCTTGGGAAGAGCTGGCCGGAGACTTGTTTTCCCGACCCTGACCGGCGCAAACAATTCCTTGTCGAACTCGAGGCCCTCGGGGTCGTCAAGGATTTTGAAACAACGCGCGTCCTTTTGTCCGGGCGGAAAGATTATCTGCTGATCACGGCCAATCATATCTATAGCGACCAGGGAGAGAAGACAGGGACCCACGGTTTCGCGGTCGATATTTCCGACCGGCGTCGGCTGGAAGAAGAGTTGTCCCTCAAGAACCAGGAATTGGAACACCTTTCCCAAACAGACCCCCTGACGGGGCTGTTGAACCACCGCAGTTTTATGCAGAAAATGGAAGAAGAGGTCCGGCGCGCCGTCAGGTACAGGTCCCCGTTGAGTTTAATGATGATCGACGTGGATGATTTTAAAACATACAACGACACCCAGGGCCATCTCGAGGGAGATCGTCTGTTAAAAAGGCTGGCGGAGATATTCAGGACCAATTTGCGTGCCACTGAATTCATCTGCCGGTATGGAGGGGATGAATTCAGCATCATTCTTCCCCAAACGGATGCGGCGCAGGCCGCCGTGGCCGGAGAAAAGATACGCGCGATGGCCGCTAAGGAGTTTTTAAAGGCAAAGGTTTCCATCAGTATCGGTGTGGCGCAATTCCAGACGGGTTGGGGCACAGAGGCCCTGATCAAAGAGGCGGATGAATTGCTTTATCGGTCCAAGAAGGCCGGCCGCAACCGCGTTTCATTCAACCCTTCAAAATGAGGAGAATTTCATGACAAGACATCGTTGCTTATTCGTTCTGGCGGTATTTGTATTGGCTGTTTCCGGTTGCGCGCAAAATCAGACAAGGGTGGGCGAAGGGGCCGCCATCGGAGGCGTGCTTGGCGCGGCCGCCGGAGAGATCATTGGCCATCAGAACCGCCACGATCTCACGGGTGTTTTGGTGGGAGGCGCTCTGGGCGCGGCGGCCGGAGCGGCCGTAGGCGCGCAGATCGAAAAACCCGCCTCCGAAACTCAAAATAAGATAGAAAATGAATGATATCGTTGTCCGCCCGTTTGAACCCGGCGACCGGCAGGCCATCCGTGATATTTGCTGTGATGGCGCCGACCAGGGGAAACCCGTTGATGGTCTTTTTCCGGACAGGGAAGTGGCCGCGGACATTTTGACCGGCTATTACACGGACCATGAACCGGGGTCCACGTTTGTCGCTCAGGTGGCCGGGGCCGTGGTCGGTTACGTGAACGGGTGTTTTGACAATCGCCGTTACGGGCTGGTCATGTTCTGGATCATCGTGCCTTGTGCTTTGTGGAAAGCCGTTGCGCACAAGACAGTTTTTAAAAAAGAGTTTTGGACCATAATCAACAGCATGGCCCGCAACGGGCATCGGCTTTTGCTCTGGCGTAAACAGTCCTTTCATAGCCATGAGGGACATATGCATATCAGCGTGGTCCGGGCCGGCCGCGGTCAAGGGGTGGGGGCGCGTTTGGTCCAGGCCCTTTTGGCGGCCGCGCAAGCGCGCGGCGTTGAGCAGATCACGGTGTCAGTGCACAGCGTCAATATTGCGGCACGCGGTTTTTTCGAACATTTGGGTTTTGCTTTGGAAAAAAGTTATCCTATGGTCATGGCCCGTGAGGGGCGCATGGAACGCCATGAATCCCTTTATTATGTTAAACATTTATAGGGCATCCCCTTTTGTCTTCATTGTTTTTACGGCCATGACGTTATCTGCGGCATTGGCCGCGGACGCGCCACCCATTGCGTCGCTGGACCTTTCTCCTAAGGATAGAATTCTTGTTCTGGCACCCCATCCCGACGACGAGGTGTTGGGCGCCGGCGGCGTCATTCAAAGGTCCCTCGCCATGGGACTGCCTGTCAAGGTCGTGTTTTTTACCTACGGGGACAGCAATCAATGGTCGTTTTTATTGTACCGCAAACATCCGGTGTTCATGCCCGGCGCGGTGCGCAAGATGGGCCTGATCCGCCGTGACGAGGCGGTATCTGCGTCGGGGATTTTGGGATTAGGTCCCGGACAGTTGACGTTTTTGGGTTATCCGGACTTCGGGACCATGAACATCTGGTTTTCCCATTGGGGGAGCCGGCCGCCGTTTCGTTCTTTCATGACCCGTGTTAATGCCGTTCCTTATCAGGGGGCTTTCAGGCCCGGCGCTCCTTATAAAGGAGAAGAGATCGTGGCGGATCTCCGTTCAATCCTCCGCCAGTTCAAACCGACCAAGATATTCATTTCCCATCCGGCGGACCATAACGGCGACCATTTGTCCCTTTATCTTTATACGCGGGTGGCTTTATGGGACGAGAAAATGGACAGCCATACAGAGCTCTTTCCGTATTTGGTCCACTATATCGGCTGGCCAAAGCCCAAGGGATTTGTGCCCAACGATCAGGACCCGCCCGAGACATTAAGAAGTTCCGTTCTTTGGACCGAGCACCGTTTGACGCCTCAAGAATTTGCGGCCAAAAAACGCGCCCTGCAGGCGCACCGGTCGCAATATACGTCCAGCCCCAAATACCTCCTGTCTTTCGTCAAGAACAATGAATTGTTCGGTGATTTTCCATCCGTTCGTTTGCATGTCAACGAGGATTCATCGGTGTTTTCCGGCCAACGCAGGACCATCTTAGCGGCGGAATTACCCGAGGAGTTCAACAGTCAGGAAAAAACAGCGTTCATCGGCGTCGAGTGGAAGTTCGTCCGCTGGGAAGGCGATGACCTGATCATTTCGATCCAGTTGTCCAAACCCCTGGCGCAGGACGTTGAAGCGTCGGTGTACATTTTTGGCTACAGCCCCGCCACGCCGTTTAGCCAAATGCCCAAGATCAGCGTCCGGCTGGGGAGTTTAAGTTACACGGTGTATGACCAGAACAAGCGCATCGCCCAGGATTCCATCAGCGTCAAACGCACGCCCGGCGACGTCACCATTGCCGTGCCGCTCAAACTTTTGGGCACCCCCGACCGCATCCTCACCAGCGCGCGCACGTATCTGGGCAACGTGCCTCTGGACAGCGCGTCATGGGTGTCGGTGGAATTATATTAAATGGATATCACGCACGCGATCATTTTGGCGGTCATTGAAGGCATCACGGAATATCTGCCTATTTCTTCGACGGGGCATATGATCGCGGCGTCCCATTTGATGGGAATGCCCCAGACCGAGTTCCTCAAGACCTTTGAGATCGCCATCCAATTAGGGGCCATCGCGGCGGTGGCAGGCCTTTATTGGCGCGTGTTCCTGCTGGACTGGGAGATCACTGCCAGGGTCGCCTGCGCGTTCGTTCCGACGGCCATTGTCGGTTTTCTGTTGTACGCAATGATCAAGAAATTTTTACTGGGCAATTATCTGGTTGTGGTCTGGGCTTTGTTCGCGGGGGGCGTTGTGCTCATTGTTTTCGAGCGTTTTTACCGTTTTAAAGGAGAGCCCGTCAAACGTTTGCAGGATATTTCCTGCGCGCAGGCCTTATGGATCGGGTTTTGTCAGTCCCTGGCCGTCATCCCCGGGGTTTCGCGTTCAGCCGCCACCATTGTCGGCGGTTTGGCCGCGGGCGTTGAGCGCGCCGTCATTGTAGAATTCTCATTTTTGCTGGCCGTTCCCACCATGCTGGCGGCCACGATCCTGGACCTGCTCAAGACCGAGGCCGTCCTGGACGCGCAAGAATGGGGGATACTGGCCGTGGGCTTTGGCGTTGCTTTTATGGTTGCGTGGTTTGCGGTGAAATTCTTCCTGCAGTATGTCCGCCAACATGACCTCGTTGCCTTCGGGATCTACCGTGTTGTTGCCGCCGTCCTTTTGCTTCTTTTCCTGAGCGGGACAACGGCGCATGCGTCCGAGGCCTTGACCCTCAAAGACTGCTATCAATTAGCGCTCAAACGCAGTGAATCATTGGCCATTCACCAGCAGCAGATCAAGGAAGCTGAAGGACGTTTCCTGCAGTCCTTGAGCGGCGCCTTACCCAAGGTCTCGTTCAATTATTCCGATAAATACACTGATGGGGATCAGGCCCCCGAAGCGAAGTTCACCTTCAGCCAGCCGCTGTTCTCTGGCTTCAAGGAATTCGCGGCCATGGCCGGTTCCAAAGCCGAAGAACGCCAGCGCCGGCAGGAGGAGATCCGCGCCCGCCAATTGCTGTTCACGGACGTGGCCGATGCCTTCTACTATTATGATCTGTATCAGGAGCAGTTGAGGTCCACCCAAAGCATTGTGCAGGCCCTCTTTGATCGCATGGCGGAATTGCAAAAGCGGGTGGACCTGGGCCGTTCGCGCGCCAGCGAATTGGCCAGCGCCGAGTCGCGCCTGCGCAAGGCCGAGGCCGACGTTGAGCAGACAAAGTCCGACATGACCGTAGCGCGCGAATTGCTGGAATTCCTGACCGGCACAACGCTGGAAGCCGTCCAGGATGAGGCCGGCCCTGTTTTTACCTTGAAAACCGGACAGGAATTGGCAGACCATGCCGGGCACCGGCCGGATGTGACCGCGGCCCGGGAAGCCATGACCGTGGCTGACAGGAAGGTCGCGGTCGCCCGCGCGGGTTTCTGGCCCACGGTCGGCCTGGACGGAAATTATTATACGAAAAAGATCATTGAATCATCCTCGGATTGGGACGTCACTTTGAAGGTGGCTGTTCCTTTGTTCCAGGGCGGGGACAATGCGGGCAAACTCAAAGAGGCCTCTGCTTTGTCCGAGGAAGCAAAATTGACCTTCAGCGAAACAGAGCGCCGTGCCCTGCTGGATATTCGTCAGGCCTACAGCCGGTGGGAGGCCTCCGTCCGTCGTGATGAGGCCCTGAAAAAAGCGCTTGATGCCGCGGACAGGAATTATCAATTGCAGGCCGCCGACTACCGCAATAATCTCGTCAATAATTTGGACGTTCTGCAGGCATTGGCAGACCTGGAAGACGTGCGCCGCGACGCCATCAGCGCGGCCACGGACGTCCGGCGCTTCTATTGGCAGTTTAAGGTCAAAACCGGGGATATCAGCCATGACGCTCTCTGATCTGTCCATCAAGCGTCCGGTGTTCGCCTGGATGTTCATGGCCGCCCTCATCGTGTTCGGGGCGATCGGGTTTAAGGGCATGGGCGTGAGCCAATTGCCCGACGTGGAATTCCCGGTCATTTCCGTGAATCTCACCTGGCAGGGCGCGGCACCCGAGGTCATGGAGTCCAATGTCGTGGACATCATTGAACAATCGTTGACCTCCATCGAGGGGGTCCGCGACATTTCTTCCTCCGTCCGCCAGGGGCGGGCCACCGTCACCGTTGAACTGGAATTGGACCGCAATGTGGACGTGGCTGTCCAGGAAGTGCAGACAAAAATATCCCAGGTCCAGAGGTCTTTGCCCAAAGACATTGACCCGCCCACCGTGACCAAGGTCAACCCGGCCCAGCAGCCCATCATCTGGCTGACCCTGCACGGGGAAGGGCACGCCCCGCGGGAACTCATGAAATACGTCCAGGACCATTTGCAGGACCAGTTTGCCACCATCAGCGGCGTGGGGGAAGTTACGCTGGGCGGGTTCGTGGCGCCCAATTTGCGCGTGTGGCTGGACGCGGACAAAATGACCGCCAATGAATTGACTGTCGACGATGTGGTCGCCGCCATCACCCGGGAACATTCCGAAATACCGGCCGGCCGCATTGAGACGCCGACCATGGAACAGAACGTGCGCGCCATGGGCGAGGCCGGCACGGCGGAAGAATTCGCCGATATTGTCATCCCCAAAAGGAGCGGCCAGCCGATCTACAAACCCATTTATCTCAAAGATGTGGCCGCGGTTGAGGACGGGCTGGACGATGTCCGGCGCATTTCCCGCAGCAACGGGGCCTCCGCCATAGGGCTCGGCATCCGCAAACAGACCGGCGCCAATGAAGTCGCGGTGAGCAAAGGGGTTTTCAAGAAACTGGAACAGGTCCGCAAACAATTGCCGAAAGGCATGGAACTCGACGCTGTCATCAACCGCACCAAGTTCATTGAGGATTCCATCAATGAACTGATGTTCACCCTCGTGCTTTCGGCCATCGTGACGTCCCTGGTCTGCTGGCTGTTTTTGGGGTCGTGGACCGCCACCGTCAATATTTTAATGGCTATTCCGACGTCCATCATAGGGACGTTCATCGTCATCCATTTCCTTGGTTTTACCCTCAACACGTTCACGGTCTTAGGGTTGTCGCTGGCCATCGGTATCGTGGTGGACGACGCGATCATGGTGCTGGAGAACATCGTCCGCTACCAGGAAAAAGGCGTGCCCCGTTTGGCGGCGGCCCAGCAGGGGGCCAGGCAGGTCACCTTCGCGGCCACGGCCGCGACCGCGGCCATCATCGCGATCTTTTTGCCCGTGGCGTTCATGTCCGGCATCATTGGAAAATTTTTCTATCAGTTCGGAGTGACCATTTCCGTGGCAGTCGCCCTGTCTTTGCTGGAAGCGCTGATGCTCACTCCCATGCGCTGTTCGCAATTCCTGCAGGCGGGGACGCGCTCGACGGCGTTCGGCAGGGCCGTGGACCGCCTGTTCCATCAAATGGCGAAGCATTACCGCGTCGGACTGCATTGGGTGCTGGGGCGCCGCTGGCCGGTGGTGGCGGTGTCTTTGGGGGTTTTCCTTTTGTCCCTGGTCTTTGTCGGATTTTTACGCAAGGAATTCGTCCCGGCGCAGGACCAGAGCATGTTCTTGTGCAGTTTGCAGACACCGGTGGGCTCTTCCATGGATTATACAAATGAGCGTTTTAAGGAAGCCGAGAAATTCGTCATGAGCCGCCCGGAGGTCGCGCGTTATTTCGCGGCCATCGGCGGTTTTCAGGGCGGTGAGGTCAACAAAGGCATGATCTTTGTGACCTTCAAGTCCCCGCGCCAGCGTCCCGTGGTAGTACCGGGCAAACATCCTTTGTCGCAGGCGGAATTGATGGTCCTGTTCCGCAAGGAACTCAACAAGGTCCCGCATGTGAAGGCGTTCATCCAGGATCTGTCCTTGAGCGGTTTTTCCGCCAAGCGCGGGCTTCCCATTGAAATGTCCATCCAGGGCCCGGATTGGGACCAATTGTGGCAGCATGCCCAAGGGATCAAGGAGCGGATGGCCCAAAGCGGCCTGATGGTGGACGTGGATACCGATTATCTGGCCGGGGCCTCCGAGATCCGTGTCATCCCGGACCGCGCCAAAGCCGCCGCCCACGGGGTGAGCATTGAATCCATCAACGCGACCGTCAACGCGCTCATCGGCGGGGACCGGGTGGCCCAGTACACGCATAACGGCAAACGCTACGACGTGCGTGTGCGCCTGATCGCGCAGCAAAGAGCGGCGGCCAACGACATCACTCAATTATGGGTGTGGAATGATCGCGGGGAACTGGTGCAGTTAAAAGACGTGGTGACACTTGAAGAAAAACCCGCGGCCGTCAACATCACCCGCCGCAACAGGGAGAGGGCCATCACCATTTTTGCCAACGTGGCGCCGGGCAAGTCTCAATCCACGGCCGCGGCCGAGGCCCAAAAGATCGCCAAGGCCGTTCTTCCCGATGGGTATACGGCTGTTTTCACCGGCAGCAGCAAGACGTCCCAGGAAAGCGGAGGGGGCCTGGCGTTCGTCTTTATCATGGGGATCGTGGTGGCCTATATGGTTTTGGCCTCGCAGTTCAACAGTTATGTCCATCCGTTGAGCGTTTTGATGGCGCTTCCGTTTTCCATTTCCGGGGCCCTGATCGCCTTATGGATGGGCGGGCAGTCCCTGAACCTTTACAGTTTGATCGGCCTCATTCTTTTGATGGGGATCGTTAAAAAGAATTCCATATTGCTGGTGGATTTTACCAATCAGATGCGCGAAAAAGGCCTTGAGGTCCGCGAGGCCTTGCTGGAGGCCTGTCCCGTGCGTCTGCGTCCCATTTTAATGACCTCCGCCGCGACCATTGCCGCGGCCATCCCGCCGGCATTGGCCATAGGCCCCGGTGTCGAAGTCCGCGTCCCCATGGCGATCGCGGTCATCGGCGGCGTTATTGTTTCAACTTTTTTCACCCTGTTCGTCGTGCCGTGCGTGTATAGCCTTTTGGCAAAACTGGAACATAAATAAGGTAGCACCTGCCTTCTAAGGAGCGTTTCGTGTTCAAGCGATTTAAAAGTTGGGCAAAGGGTTTGTATGAGCGGCTGGTGCGCATGGACGACAGCCCCCAGCGCGTTGCTTTGGGTTTTGGCGTCGGCGTCTTTTTGGGGCTCCTGCCCGGCACAGGGCCGTTGGCGGCGCTGGCCGCCGCGTTCGTGTTCCGTTTAAATAAAGCAGCCGCGCTTTTGGGAAGCGTTTTGACCAATACGTGGTTGAGTTTCGTGACCTTTGCGCTGGCCTTGAAGATCGGGTCCGCGCTTTTAGGCGTCAACCGGTCTGACGACGCCTCCCTGGTCAATGTCCTTAAACCCTTGCTGGCCGGATACGCGGTGGTGGGTTTTGGCTGTGCCTTGGCCGCTTATTTGACAGCCCTTTGGGTCCTCACCCGACGCCGCAAGGTTAAGTGATTTTTCTTGTCATTTATCCTGCCCGGAGATATACTACTTTCTTTCCGCAAATAGATTGGAGGATGACACGTGGTAGAAAGTGTAGGGCAGAAAACCCGTTTGAAGCGCAACGCCGGCCTGATCCTGTCAGCAGGCATGATCATTCTGACCGTTTATGTCCTTAATTTGCAGGAACACAATTCCCGTATTCTGGCGCACTCAACAGACATGGCCCTGACATCTTCCGCCCAGCAAAGCGCGGATTATCGTGCATATGTCCGTAGGTATGGCGAAACCAAAGCGCAGTTGGAGGAAACCACCCGCAAACTTGAAGAAGTCAACCACCAGCTGGATACGGTCAGCGCGGAATTGACGCTCACCAAGGGCATGCTATCTCAGACCAAGAACATGCTCCTCCAGGCCCAGACGGAGAACGCGCGTTTGAAAGAAGAGATCAACAGCATTGATACCCAGCAGGAGAATATCCCGCAATTGGAAGCCAAGATCACCTCCCTTAAAGAGAGGAACACGCAGGTGGCTTCTGAATTGGATGACCTGAAAGGCCAGTTGCGCGCTTTTGAGGCGGATTTCGCCAATATGGAGGAAGGCAAGTCCCTGATCGCCCTTTTCCAGAGCAAGATCAAATTGGTCAAAAGCCGTATGCGTTATCTGAAGCAGGAGGCCTCTTTCGCCAGGATCGCCGCCCAAAAAGAACGCGACCGCGTGGAAGCCATCAACGGGAACAGCGGTTATCTGGTCCGCGACGGACAGATCAAGAAAACCAACGGCAGATCATTTGCCATCGATGTGAAAATTGTGCCGTAGGGGCGATCCTTGTGATCGCCCGAACGGGCATTGTCCGGGCGCGTGAGTCTCACGCGCCTGTTTTATGCGTAGGGGTTCGATTCATCGCCGCCCAAGGAGGTTTTCAATGTCATTAGAAGACAAAATTTCCCAGGATTATATACAGGCCATGAAAGCCCGTGACACGTTGAGGTCTTCAACGTTGAATTTTCTGCGCGCCGAGATCAAGAACGCCAAGATCGACAAGCGCGTTGAGACGATCGCGGATGCGGATGTGATCACCGTCATCAAGAAACAGGTCAAGCAGCGTCAGGATTCCATCACCCAGTTCCGGGCGGGCAGCAGGGAAGACCTGGCGGTCAAGGAAGAACAGGAACTGCGCATCCTTCAAAGTTATTTGCCTGTTGCTCTGCCGCTGGAAACATTGAGAGCCGTTGTGGACGAAGTCATCAAGTCCTCCGGGGCCGTATCCATGAAGGACATGGGCAAGGTCATGAAAGAGGTTTTGGCCAAGGTCGCGGGTCAGGCCGACAGCCAGGCGGTCAGCGCCCTGGTCAAAGAACGATTGTCCAAATGATGCGTCCGATAAAATTTTTTTTAGCCGTCCTCGCGGTCCTTATTTTTACGTTTTGGATGCGCGGCCGTTATGTGGTGCCGGTCATGACCTATCATCATGTTTCCGATACCGAAAGCGGGCATTCTTTGAACAATGTGACGCCGCGGTCATTTGCCCGGCAGATGGAATTCCTCAAGGAGCACCGTTACAATGTCATCAGTTTTGATGATCTGGTCGACGGCCTCAAAAAGGGACACATTTTTGCCCGCAATACGGTCGTCATCCAGTTCGACGATGGCAATGAGGACAATTATATCAATGCGTTCCCCGTGCTCAAACAATACCATTTTCCCGCCATGGCATTCCTGATCTCCGACATGGTCGGGACCCCGGGTTTTTTGACGTGGGACCAGGTCAGGGAAATGGACGCGCAAGGATTTAAGGCCGGGGCGCACACGCGGCATCATGTGTATTTGCCCGACGTTTCGCCGGACGCGGCCCGCGACGAGATCTTCGGGAGCAAAAAGATCATTGAGGAACGCCTGGGGCACGCGATCGATTATTTTGCCTATCCCTCCGGCGGGTTCACCGGGCAAGTGCAGGGGATCGTCCAAGAGGCCGGTTTCAAGGCCGCGGTCACCACCAACCGCGGGCAGGACCGTCTGAACCGCGACCTGTTCGCGTTCAGGAGGATCCGCATGAAGGACGGGGACAATGCCCTGACCTTGTGGGCGAAATTATCGGGATATTATAATTTTTTCAGGAAATCCAAGGACTCGTATTGAGCGATGACCCGACAACAATACCATCTTGATCCCGACGGTTCTTTCGTCATCAATGATTACGATCACGTGAAGGCCTTTTCCAATTTTTTTCCGGGCATCGCGGGGTTATATGGCATTCCCATGTGGGCTTTTTACGTCAACCGCGGCCAGGGGATCACCAGTTTCGGCGTTGAATCCAAAGACAAGGCCATTTTAGAATTCCAGCCCGCCGACCGCGCCTACCGCTTGACGTCCATCCAGGGTTTTCGCACCTTCATCAAGATCGCCGGTCCAAAAAAAAATTTCTACGAGCCGTTTTCCAATTCCTCGGTTTCACCGTTTAAAGTCAGCCGGCGCATGATCATCACCAGCCATGACCTGACGATCGAGGAGATCAATGCCTCCCTGGGGTTGAAGGTGACGGTGAATTATTTCACCATGCCGGAAGAAAATTACGCGGCGCTTGTCCGGCGCGTGACCATCGCGAACACCTCCCGCAAGCCGCTGTCCCTGTCCATGATCGACGGTTTGCCGGCCGTTAATCCTTACGGGCTTAAGGATTCGCTTTCCAAGAGTATGTCGCGCACTGCCGAGGCCTGGGTCGCTGTGCGCAATGTCGATTGTCAGGTGCCGTTCTATCAGTTGAAGGTGCAAGTGGCCGACACGCCGCAGGTCACGCATATCAAAGAGGGGAATTTTTATTTTGCGTTTGACGGCAAGGGTCTTTTAGACCCCGTGGTCGAAGCCGCGGTCGTCTTTGGTCACGCCACTGATTTTCTGGTGCCGGAGAAATTTCTGTCCGATACCCATTTTCGCGTGCCGGCCCGTCAGCAGACGTCCAACCGCACGCCCTGCGCCATGGCGCACGCAGCTTTTGTCCTGAAAGCCGGCGGGTCACGGGAAATAACGTCTTTGACAGGTTTCGCGCATGACCTGAAAGAAGCCAACGCCATTGCCCGGCGGGCGGCCGATCCCCGGTCTATAGCGGCCAAAGCTGTCCGCAACCGGCAGATCATCGACGGGATCAAGGACTTTTGTTTCACCCATAGCGCCAAGCCTGCTTTTGACCGATACGCGGGCCAGACGTTCTTGGACAATGTCCTGCGCGGCGGGCTTCCGGTCTGTGTGCAGACCGCCGAAGGGACAGCGTCCTTTAACGTGTACAGCCGCAAACACGGGGACCCGGAACGCGATTATAATTTCTTTATTCTGGCCCCTACGCATCTGTCCCAGGGCAACGGCAATTATCGTGATGTTAACCAGAACCGCCGCAACGATGTGTGGTTCAACAGCGGCGTCAAAGAAACCACGGTGGTCAATTTCCTGAATCTGGTCCAGGCCGACGGGTATAATCCGCTGACGGTCAAAGGCACGATCTTTGCCGTGGCTGACCCCGGCCAGGCAGATGCCCTGATCAAGGAATTCGGCATGACGGACAGCACCGGGACCCTAAAAGGCCTTTTGGTCAAAGGGTTCATGCCCGGCGATCTGCTGAAAACCGTCCGCTGTTCCCCGGAATTTTTGGCCCGCGTCCTGCGCGTCTGCCGGAAACAGGAACAGGCCGAGCCGGGCGAAGGGTTTTGGACGGACCATTGGACGTACAATCTGGACCTGATCGAAAGTTTCTTGGGGGTTTATCCGGAGCATCTGCGCCGCCTTTTGGTGGAGGAAAAAGTTTTTCATTTCTTTTTGAACGACGCGTATGTCCTGCCGCGTGAAAAACGTTATATCCTGACTGACCGCGGGGTGCGTCAATACCACTCTTTGGCCGAACAGCCCGCCGCCGCAGGCCCCGCCATAGGCGGGGCAGGCGGGGCAGCCAAAGACAAGGGATACAAGTTAAGGACAAAGAACGGCCAGGGCGAGGTGTATCACACGACGCTGGCGGTCAAACTTTTGTGTTTGCTGGCCAACAAAGCCGCCACCTTTGATCCCAGCGGCATCGGCATTGAGATGGAGGCTAATAGACCCAATTGGTATGACGCGCTCAACGGTTTGCCCGGCCTGTCGGGGTCTTCCATCAGTGAAACCTTTGAGGTCAAACGCCTCGGGTCTTTTTTAAATGCCGCGATCAAGCAGGCCGGTTTAAAAGACCACGAGTGTGTGTCCGTATTCGTGGAATTGGCGGATTTCGTGGAGGGACTTGACCATTTGCTGTCGCTGGAACAGGACCCTTTAAAATATTGGCATAAGGCCAATGACCTGAAAGAAAATTACCGCAAGTCCGTGCGTTCAGGGATCACCGGCGTGGAAAAACCGGTCAAGGCCGGCGACGTGAAAAGATTTTGCGAGAGGATCATGGCCCGCGCCGACGCCGGTGTTGCCGCGGCCCAAAAGGGCCCTAGTCTTTTTGCCACATATTTCACGCATGAGGTCACCCGATACGATGCCCAACCCCTGGCCTTTAAGCGCCATGACCTGCCGTTATTCCTGGAAGGGTTCGTGCATGCTATGCGCGTTGAAAGCGATCCGGCCGCGGCGGGTGAGCTGTATCGCGCGGTGAAGAAAAGCAAACTCTACGACCGCGTTTTGGGGATGTACAGGGTCAACGCGGACCTCTCCGGGGAAAGTGAAGAGATCGGCCGCGCGCGTATTTTTCCCGCCGGCTGGCTGGAGAACGGGTCCATATGGCTGCACATGGAATACAAATATCTGCTGGAAGTGTTGCGCCGCGGACTTTACGAAGAATTTTTTGCCGACGCGGCCAAGGCCTTTGTCCCGTTCATGGACCCGGCCCGCTATGGCCGCAGCATCCTCGAGAATTCTTCATTCATCGTCAGCTCTGTCCATGAGGACAAAAACCTGCACGGGCAGGGGTTCGTGGCGCGTTTGTCGGGGAGCACCGCGGAGTTCGTGCATATGTGGCTTGTGATGAGCGCGGGCCATAAACCTTTCGCGCTCAACACGAAAGGGGAATTAACGCTGGAATTCAAACCGATCCTGCCCGGCTGGATGTTTACCCTGAAACCCGATAGGGGTTTCGGGGCCCATACCTATGCTTTTAAATTTTTAGGAACGGCATTGGTCGTGTATCATAATACCGGGCGCGGGAACACCTTTGGTCCCGGAGCTGTCAAGCCGGTGCGGGCGATGGTCAAATACGCGGGCGGCCGGGAACCTGTGGCCGTTGAAGGGGCCGTGTTCACCGGACGTTTGGCGCAGGACATCCGCGGGGGCAAGGTTGAACGCGTGGACATTACGTTAATGTAGGGGCGATCCTTGTGATCGCCCAATAGGGAGGTTCACATGAAAAAACCATTGGTCGGCATCAACATGGGCAGTCAAAGCGATATGGCGGTCAAGTCCGGCGCTGCGGACGTTCTGGATGCGTTCCTTATTCCCTATGAGGTCACCGTGGTCTCGGCGCACCGCTCGCCCCAAGGCACGTTTGATTATGCTCAAAAGGCCAAAGAGCGCGGTCTTAAGGTCATCATCGCCGGCGCCGGCGGGGCCGCGCATTTGCCGGGTGTCGTGGCCGCCTTAACAACGCTTCCCGTCGTGGGCGTTCCGATCAGGTCCGGCAATTCTCTGGAGGGCCTGGATTCTCTGTTGTCCATCGTGCAAATGCCCGAAGGGGTCCCCGTGGCGGCCATGGCCGTCAACGGCGCCGGGAATGCCGGGATCCTGGCCGCCGAGATCATCGGGACTTTTGACGCGTCCGTGGCCCGTCGTTTGAAAACCCATAAGGCGGGCCTTAAGAAAAAAGTTGAGACCTCGGCCGCGGCCATCAGAAAAAAAGGTTTCCGAAACATGTTGAAGCTCATGCGCGGGCGGTGATATACTAATTCTATGACCGACAATATCAAGACGCTGTGGCAGTCGCTGGCTTTGCTGTTACGCGCGCATCCGTGGCACGGCATCCCCATCGGCGAAGACGCGCCCGAGATCTTCAATACCTATATTGAGACGGTCCCTTCTGATACCGTCAAATACGAGATAGACAAGAAAAGCGGGTTTTTGAAAGTGGCCCGCCCGCAAAAATACTCCAGCATCTGCCCGACCCTGTATGGGTTCATCCCGCAGACCTATTGCTCCAGGAATACCGCGGATTTTTGTTCGCAGCGTACGGGGCGTTTGGGGATCGTGGGGGACGACGACCCGCTGGACGTCTGCGTTTTGACCGAGAAGGTCATCAGCCACGGCGATATCATCGTGCGGGCCATTCCCATCGGCGGCTTCCGCATGATCGACGAGGGCAAGGCGGATGACAAGATCATCGCGGTCATGCACGGCGACGGCCTCTACAGCCAGTGGCACAATATCGAGGACTGCCCGCGCGCGTTCGTCGACCGGCTCAAGCATTATTTTCTGACCTACAAAGACCTTCCCGGTTCCGAAGAACGCATCTGCGAGATCAGCCATGTTTACGGCCGTGAAGAGGCCCTGGAAGTCATCCGCCGCAGCCGCGCGGATTATCACGACCGTTTCGCCGATCTTGAATCCATGGTGTCCTCCGTCAAGGAGGACTGAATAACAGGTATTGAAGTGAGTGCCCAATAAACCTTTCTTGTCCCCTGAAGTCCGCGTGGTCGAGGCCTCGGCCGGCTCCGGCAAGACCACCGCGCTCGCCAAACGTTATATCCAGATCCTGCTGTTAGCTTCCAGGTCCGATCCTCTGGCCATGAAACACATTTTGGCCATCACGTTCACCAATAAGGCCGCCGGACAGATGAAGGAACGCATCGTCGAGCTCCTCAAGCGCATCGCTTTGGAGGGCCTGGCGCCATTCCCCCTCGGCCTTGCAAAGCCGGAAGCACAGCGCATGGCCTACCGGCTGATGGAAGAGCTCATCCGCCAGTATCATTTTTTCCAGGTCCAGACCATTGACAGTTTCATGAACGCGCTGTTGTCCGGGTGCGCGTTCAAGGTCGGGCTTTCGGCGCGTTTCAAGATCCGGCGCGATCCTTCCGATTACCTTGAACGGACGCTGGATGAGATCATTGCCGCTTCCGCCAGGGACGCCGCGTTGCGCCGGCTTTTGACAGGCATGGTCCGCCAGTATCTTTTTCTGGAAAACCGCACCGGATGGTTCCCTAAAAAGGATTTCCTCGCCGTTCTCAAAGTCCTGTTCGCCCACCAGAATATTTATCAGAAGGCATTTATCAAATACGGCGACGGCGCGCAGGACCTCTGGGCGATGAAACAGAAATTCATCGCCCTGATCGAACAGATGCATCACAATGCTCCCGAGGGCACGCACAAAAGATTCCGGGACTGGCTTGAGGATTTTTGCGGCCGGCATACGGTCAGTTTTGACGTGGATGACGTGAGTACGTTATTGGCCAGGGACGATTTTCCCGTGACAAAGGGCAAAGATGTCGGGCCGCGGCTACAGCGCTTATGGGACGAGGCGCGCCGGTGCCTGCAGGCCATTGTCCGCCTTGAGGCCTACGGGATGTTTGACCCGCACATTGACCTTTTTGAACGTGCGATGGCTGTTTTAAAGACGCACCAGGTCAGGGACGATGTGCTGTTTTTGGAACAGCTCAACAGCAAGGCCCGCGCGCTGTTCGACGACGGGCTGGTCACGGTCGAGGAATTGTATTACCGTTTGGCCGCGCGTTTCCGCCATTACCTCATTGATGAATTTCAGGACACAAATCTCGGGCAATGGGCCAACCTGTCCATGATGGTGGAGGAGGCCCTGTCCACCGGAGGGACATTATTTTACGTGGGCGACAAGAAACAGGCCATTTACGGGTTTCGCGGTGGCAAAAGCGAATTGTTTGACCGGCTGCAGGATGACCTTTCCCATTTTAACGTCGTGCGCGAAACGCTCACCAGGAATTACCGCAGTCACCGGCACATCGTTGATTTTAATAACCGTATTTTCGCCGTGGACAATTTGAAACGTTTTTTGCGTTCTCAGATCGTTTTCGGGCCTTCTGATGAGCAATTTTGTGAAGAGGTGTACGGCCATGCCCAACAGGAGGCGCTCCCGGAATTGGACCAGGGATCGGTGCGTGTGGCAATGGTGGCCGGAAAGACGCAAGCCCTGCGCGAGCCGATCATCCGCGTCCGGCTTCTGGAGGCGTTAAAGGACATCCACAGCCGTTTTCGCTGGCAGGACATCGCGGTCTTGACGCGCAGCAATGCCGAGGCTGCACAGGTCAGCCAATGGCTTTTGAGCGAGAACATCCTTGTCCAGTCCCAGCGCACCAGCGACGTGAAAAACCATCCTCTGGTCCAGGAGTTCCTGGATTATCTGAAATTTCTGGATTCCCCCGTTGATCATACCGTTTTTGCGGCGTTTTTGTCCGGAGAGATCTTTCCCGCGGCATCAGGAATGGCCCCGCAGGCGGTGAGGGATTTTTTGTTCAAAGAGCGCGCCAAATGTTTGCACAAGGCCTTTCAGGGTTCCTTCCCGGAGATGTGGCAGCGGCATTTCGCAAGGCATTTTCAGGAGGCGGGGCTTTATCCTTTGTACGAATTGGCCGTCAGCGTATGCCATGACTGGCAGATGCTCGAGCGCTTTCCCGAGGCGCGCGGGTTTATTCTGCATTTTCTGGAACTCATCAAACGCAGGGAAGAGGACAGTTGTGACCTGCAAAGTTTTTTGGAGTATTTCGATGCTCTGGAAGGGGAGGAACGTTTCCTTCCCGTCAACGACGCGGATGCCGTGCGGGTCCTGACCGTGCATAAGGCCAAAGGCCTGGAATTCCCCGTCGTTATTATCCCGTTCCTGGAGATGGCGGTCAGGTCCGGGTCCGGGGACGGGGGGCAGTCCTTCGTGTGGGATGAAAGCAAGGACGGCATACGCCTGCTGCGTTTGAAAAAGCCCTACGGGGTTTTTTGTGAGGACCTCAAAGAACGTTTTGATGCGGAATATAAAAAGGAGTTTCTTGCCCAGTTGAACAATGTCTATGTGGCCCTGACCCGCGCGAAGTGGGAAATGGTTATTTTTGTCCCCGAACGCGCGGGCAACGCGGTCAATCCTGTTTTGGAGCTCATTCCCGATGACGCGCGCGCCGTCGGGCAGACGTCCCGTCCCGGTGGGCTTAAACCCGAGGCCCCGCCTCGTTTGTTGCTGGAAACCCTCGTCAGCCGCCAATGGATCAGCCGTTTGCATGAGGATTTTTCCGGCCAGGACCTGGACAGCGCGGGTGCGCGTTTGAAAGGCGAGGCCGCGCATTTTTGTTTGGCCTGTTCGGGGGACCTCAACGGTGTCGATGTCCCGTCATCCGTTGAGAAGGCCATCGGCCGCATGGCCGGCCGTTTTTCTTCCCAGGATGCCGGCGAATACAAGAACTGGCTTTCCAAGTTTTTACAAAGGGAGGATGTGCGGCCTTTATTTTTTCCGCCGCCGGGGACACAGGTCATCTGCGAACAGGAGATCGTCAACCGTTTCGGCGACACCCGCCGCGTGGACCGGCTGCTGGTCGACGACGGTCAGGTTTTAGTCGTCGATTTCAAGACCTCACGCAGAGACGAGGCCTCCCATCAAAAGCAAATGGACGAGTACATCGCTTTGGTGCGCGCCCTTTATCCCGGCCGCATGGTGCGTGGAGAAATTATTTATGTCTGACCAATTAATTACCATTCCTTTTACCGAACGCTTCCTCGATCATGCCGTTGCCTACATTGAACGCGAATACCTCGTTCCGGGCAGGGACATGCGCCGCCTGGCCGTTGTCTTCGGCGGACACCGGCCATCGCTTTTTCTCAAGCGCATGCTGGCGGACAAGATCAAGGCCCCGTTCTATCCGCCGCGATTTTTGACCATGGACGAACTCGTCGCGATGATCACCGACGGGAAGACCGGGTCCGGCAAAGCCGTTTCCGATCTGGAACATTCCCTGGTCTTGTATGATCTTGCCCGCTGCCATACCCCGCAGATATTGAAAGGAAGGGAGTCCTTTGCCAGGTTTTTACCCTGGGCCAAGGAGATCACCCATTTCATTGAGCAGATGGACCTGGAGGAGACCGGCGATGACGCGTTAAAGGTCCTCCGTGAACAGGCTCGCATCGGTTTTAGCGTGCCGCAGGACATCAACCGGCTTTTGGAAGACATGATGGTCCTGCGCCGGGCCTATCACGCCCATTTGGACAAAGAGGGCCTGTGCGTGCGGGGATACCGTTATTGGAAAGCGGGCCGCGGCGTGTCCTCTTGGGATGCAGACTGCTTTGACCGCATCCTTTTTTGTAATATTTTCTACCTGCACGCCACCGAAATGGCCGTGGTCAAGGACCTTTACGGCAGGAAAAAAGCGGTGCTCATGGTGCAGGGGGACCAGCGCCGCTGGCCGGCCCTTGAGCGCATCTCCCGCGTGGCCGGTTCTCCCGTCGTGGAAGGGGACCAGGTCCGTCCCACATCCTTTGACCTGCATCTGCACGCGGCGTTTGACATGCATTCCCAGGCCGGCCTGATCGCCGGGATCCTTCATAAGGTCCCGGACCCGGCTAGCGCGGTCATTGTTTTGCCGGACGCCCAATTCATGCTTCCTTTATTGTCCGCCCTGGGGGAGGGGCTGGGCGATTTCAACATTTCCATGGGTTATCCTTTGCGCCGCAGTTCCTTGCACGCCCTATTGGAATTGATCATCGCGGCCCAGGCCTCACGGCGCGACGGTTTGTATTATGCCCGCGATTATCTCAAAGTCCTGCGCCATCCGCTGGTCAAGGAGATGGACCGGGCCGCTGTTCATAAGGTTGAAGAAGTTTTGACCGGCGATGTCCGCACGCCCCTGTCCGGAAAATTATTCCTGGCTTTGAAAGAGGCGGGGGAGGACCTGTCCGCGGTCCATCAGCATTTGTTTGAGGCCTGGCAAAATGTGCGCGCTCCCCGGGACCTGGCGGCCGCGCTCAACGGGCTGCTGTTTTTTATGTTCCAAAGCGGCCGGACGAAGGACGATCCTTTGAACGCGCGCATCGCCGGGCGTTTGGGCGCGATCGCGGATGAGTTTGCCGCCTTAAAAGGCGCGGGACCATTCTCCGACGGAGAATTGTTCAAGGTCCTGCTGGAACGCCTGAAAGGCGAAATGGTCGCGTTCCATGGCTCTCCTTTGCGGGGCCTGCAGGTGCTGGGGCTTTTTGAGACCCGGTCTTTGAGTTTCAGGGACGTCATTGTCGCCGACGTCAACGAAGGCATGTTGCCCAACCTCAACGTGTATGAACCGCTGATCCCGCGCGAAGTCATGGTCAAACTCAACCTTGACCGGCTGGAATTTGAGGAAGAGATCCAGCGTTACCAGTTCATGCGCCTGCTGTCGTCTGCCGAGCGCGTGCATCTGGTCTATCAGGAGAGGCCGGACAAGCAAAGGAGCCGTTTTATTGAAGAACTGGTCTGGGAACAGGAAAAACGCGAAGGGGTTTTGGGGGGGACGGCGGTCCATCGTCCGGGTTTTCGTGCCGAAATACCTGCGGCGGTGAGGTCCGTGCCCAAGACGCTGTCCGTGGTTGACTTCCTTAAAAAAATGACGTTTTCAGCGACCAGCGTGAATACCTATGTGCGAAATCCCCATGAATTTTATTTCAAATACGTGCTGGGCCTGAAGGAAAAGGATGACCTTCTCGACGATCCGGATGGCAAACATGTCGGCATCTTTGTCCACGCTTTGCTGGAGGAGGCGTTCAGGCGTTTTAAAGGCAAAAAGCCGGTCCTGAATGCCACGTTCGGGCGGTATTTCCGCGGACTTTTTGAAACACGTTTTGAACAAACCTTCGGCGCTGCCATGGCCTCGGACGTTTTTTTGATGAAAGAGGTCCTTTCCGCGCGGCTCCAACGGTTCCTTCAGCAGGAGGCCCGGCGCTGTGAAAGCGTGGACCAGGTCCTTTATCTGGAGCATACCTTTGAGGATGTGATCGATCTTCCTTGCGGCCCGGTCAAATTCGTTTACCGCGTGGACCGGGTGGACCGCGCCATCGACGGCACCATCATGATCATTGATTACAAGACCGGAGCGGCGGACCGGATGCCGGTGTTGTCTTGCGTAACATCCTTCCAGATGCCGCTGTATGCGCATTATCTGGACCGGCTTTATCCCGACGCGTCTGTCAACGCGGCCATTTATCATCTGCGCACGTCAAAATTGGAAACGTTCCTGGACGATGCCGGCCCTGCCGGCCGTAAAACCGTTTTGCCCGAATTCATGACAGCCCTGGGGGCTGTCATGGCCCAGATCCTGGATCCTGCGGTACCTTTTATGGATAAACCGTAGAGACGCAAAATTTTGCGTCTCTACTTGTCAATTCGCGTTCTTTAGATAGAATACAATTATGTCAAAGACCATTCTCGTTGTGGACGATGAGCCCGTTATTGTTGAGATCGCCAGGCGCAAACTGGAAGAAGTTGGTTTCGAGGTGATGACGGCGCGCGATGGGCAAGAGGCCATGGCGTGTCTTCAGAAAAAGACCCCTCACTTGATCATCCTGGACGTGCAAATGCCCAAAATGGACGGGTATGCGTTCATGATAGAAAAAAGCAAGGTCCCCGAATACGAATCCATCCCGGTCATCGTGGCCACCGCCCATCAGGAAACGGCACCCTTGTTCGAGCGCCACGGGATCAGGACCTACCTTTTAAAGCCGTTGAAACTCCAGGAACTTTTGGATAAGGTCGCCGAAGTCCTCGGTCCCGCTTAATGATCAAGGATAATGTCGCAAAGGTCCGGGCTGACATCGCTGTTGCCTGCCGCGCGGCCGGCCGTGACCCGTCGCAGGTGATCTTGGTGGCGGTGACCAAGTCCGTTCCCGTCCACGTCATTGCACAAGCCGTGTCCGCCGGCATTGAACACATCGCGGAAAACCAGGTGCAGGAGGCCGAAAAGAAATTTCCGGACCTGATCGCCAAGGATCCCCATTTGACCGGACATATCATCGGCCATTTGCAAACGAACAAGGCCGGGGATGCGCTCAAGGTCGCGGGTTTGATCCAGTCCGTGGACAGCGCGCGTTTGGCTGATGAAATTGAAAAACAGGCCGCGAAACTGGGCAGGACCGCGGACATTCTGGTGCAGGTCAATACCGCCCGAGAGCCGCAGAAACACGGGGCCGCGCCCGAAAAGGTCTTCGCGCTCATGGAACACATTTCTGGTTTGAAGCATGTGCGCGTTCTGGGCCTGATGGCCATGGCGCCTTTGACCGAAGATGAAGGCAGGGTCCGCAAAGCTTTCAGCGATTTGCGGGACATCCGCGACGGTGTGTCAAAACGTTTTTCAGGAAATTCAAAGGTCAATATGAAATATCTTTCCATGGGCATGAGTTCGGATTATCGTATTGCGATCCAAGAAGGTTCAACCATGGTGCGCATCGGCAGCGCGATATTTAAGTAGGGGCGATCCTTGTGATCGCCCGACAGGAAAATAATATGTCAACCATCACGATCATCGGCGGCGGCAACATGGGGGAAGCCCTTGTGAAGGGGCTTTACCGGACGCATAAAGTTTGCGTTTGCGAGGCCGACCCCAAACGTGCCCGTGCTTTGAAAAATAAATACCGGATCGCCATTGCGGGCCTTCATACGGCGATTAAAAACGCCGAAATTGTCATCTTCGCCGTCAAGCCGCAGGACATGGCCGTGCTTTTGGTTCATGTAGGGGCGATTATCAATCGCCCGCAGAGGCAAATATTCATTTCTATTGCCGCTGGTTTAACGACAAAATTCTTTGAGAAACATTTAGGCAAGGTCAGGGTCGTGCGTGCCATGCCCAATATGCCGGCCTTGATCGGCGAGGGGATGACGGCTTTGTGCGCGGGCCGATATGCTTCATCCAAAGACCTGGCTGTTGCGCAGAAAATATTATCCAGCGTCGGAAAGACGATGGTGGTGAAAGAGAAATATATGGACGCGGTCACTGCGGTTTCAGGCAGCGGGCCGGCCTATGTGTTCTTGTTCGTCGAGCAATGGATGGCCGCGGCCAAGGCGCTGGGATTCAAAGACGTCCAGGCCAAAGCGCTGGTTTATCAGACCCTGACCGGCAGCGCCCATTTATTAGAGAAGAGCGTCTTTGATGCCGCGACCTTGCGGGCCAAGGTGACCTCCAAAGGCGGCACCACCCAGGCGGCCCTGGATGTCTTTTCTCAAGCAAAGTTCGATCACATCATGAAGAAGGCATTATTGGCAGCAAAGAAACGTGCAAGCCAATTAGCTAAGTAATTGCTATAGGGCTTTGTGTGAAATTTTGAAAGGCGAATTATGTCCCTATCGTCTACGACTCCGATCCGGAAATACAGTCCCCGTAGGGACGTTGTATTTCCGGAGTGTCAGGAAAGACGATTATTGACATAGTTGAGCCGACTCAAAATTTTACCAAAGCCCGTTAAATTAGGGAGAACGCATGTCCATCGTCGGAGTGATCGGCGGTAGCGGTTTATACCAGATCGATGGGATCACTGGCGTCAAGGAAGTGGCGGTCAAGACGCCCTTCGGTGACCCGTCGGACAACTTTGTCACCGGAACGCTGGAAGGTACTCGCGTCGTGTTTTTGCCGCGCCACGGCCGCGGCCACCGCATTTCTCCCAGTGAGATCAATTACCGTGCTAACATTTACGGGATGAAGGAACTTGGTGTCGCGGCCATCATTTCCGTTTCCGCCTGCGGCTCTTTGAAGGAACAATACAAGCCCATGGATTTCGTGGTCCCCGACCAGTTCCTGGACCGCACGCGCAAGGGCAGGGCAGACACGTTTTTTACCAACGGCATCGTCGCGCACGTGGCCTTTGCCGACCCCGTATCACCGGAGATCGCCGATATTATTGATTCTTCCGCCAAGGCCTTGAAATTAACGGTGCACAAAGGCGGCACCTACGTCAACATGGAAGGCCCGCAATTTTCCACTAAAGCGGAATCAAACCTTTACCGCTCTTGGGGCATGGACATCATCGGCATGACGAATCTGACCGAGGCCAAACTCGCCCGCGAAGCGGAAGTTTCTTACGCCACGCTCGCCGCTGTCACCGACTATGATTGCTGGCATCCCAGCCACGATTCCGTCACCATTGAGATGATCATCGCTAATCTCAACAAGAACGTGGCCAATGCCAAAAATATTTTGAAAGTAGCCATACCCCGGGTTGGAACATTAAAGACCTTCAGCGCCGCCAATGCCCTGCAATATGCTATCATGACCGACCGTGATATGATCCCTCTTGAAACCAAGAGAAATTTAGCGGTTATTATAGGAAAATACATTAAATAGTAGAAGGCGGGTGGCCGAGGTGGGGGCCCCCCGACGCGCGCAGGAACGAGCACGGCGGGGGTGACCGAGGACAGGACCCGCCTCACAAGTTATATGGATTATCAGAAGACGCTAAATTTACCGCAGACCGACTTTTCCATGAAAGCGGGCCTGGTGGAAAAAGAACCGCAGACCCTGGCCGCCTGGGAACAGCAGGGCCTGTACGCGAAGATCCGCGCCAGATCATCCGGAAAAAAGTCCTTTATTCTGCACGACGGACCGCCGTATGCCAACGGCCGTATCCACATCGGCCACGCCCTTAATAAAATCCTCAAAGACATCATTGTCAAATACCAGACCATGAAAGGCCGCGATGCTTTGTATGTCCCCGGCTGGGACTGCCACGGCCTGCCCATTGAACATCAATTGTTGAAGGATCTGAAGGCTCTAAAAGCTGACAAACAGGATTTTGACGCCGTTGTTTTCCGCAGGAAAGCGCGTGATTATGCCATGGGATTCGTCGGTATCCAGCGCGAGGAATTCAAGCGTTTGGGTATTTTCGGCCAGTGGGATGACCCCTACCTGACGCTGTCGCATGACTATGAGCATTGGATCCTCAAGTCGTTGGCCGGACTTGTCAAAAAGGGCTACGTGTATCGCCGTCTCAAGCCGGTCCATTGGTGTTTCAGCTGTGCCACCGCGCTGGCCGAGGCCGAGGTGGAATATGAGGACGATACGTCCCCGGCGATATATGTAAAATTTAAAGTTAATAATCCTCAAGATCTAGCATTACCTACCGATAAAGAAGCTTTTTTATTGGTTTGGACAACGACCCCGTGGACATTATTAGCGAACGTGGCGGTGGCAGTACACCCGGATTTTACCTACTTTGCTATGGATCATGATAATGAAATCTTAATCCTTGAGGAAAAAGCAAGTGACTTAATAATCGCTCCTACGTTGGATCGAAATGACATACCAAAAATCGTTGGTACTTTTAAAGGTAGAGATCTAACTAAATTTTTTTATACACATCCTTTTCATGGACAGCCTTGTCCGGTAGTGACGGCCGATTATGTTACTAAAGAAGACGGCACAGGTTTGGTGCATATTGCGCCCGGGCATGGCCAGGAAGATTATCAAGTTGGGTTAGCAAATAATTTACCGGTTATCATGCCGGTTAATTCAAAGGGCGTATTTACTGAAGAAGGCGGGAAGTTCGCTGGTCAGCATGTGTTTAAAGCCAATGACCAGATTATGGATGATCTTCAAAATCGTTGTTTGCTTTATAAAAAAGAATTTTTAGAACACTCTTATCCTCATTGCTGGCGCTGTAAAAATCCCGTCATCTTCCGCGCCACCGAACAATGGTTCTTGAACGTGGACCATGAGGGCCTGCGCGGGCGTCTGGCGCAAGCCATTGACAAGGTGGAATGGGTCCCGCCCGCGGGTAAGGAACGCATCAGCAGTATGGTGGCGTCCCGTCCCGACTGGTGCCTGTCGCGCCAGCGTTTTTGGGGCGTGCCCATTCCGGCATTGGTCTGCCGCGGCTGTAAGGGAGAGCATAAACTTTTCATCGCGGTCATTGAACATCTGGCCGGTCTGGTCAAAGCGCAGGGCAGCGGCGTGTGGTTTGAAAAAGACATCAAAGAACTTTTGCCGCCAAGCTTTAGATGCCCGGATTGCGGCGGCACGGATTTTCAAAAGACCCATGACATTCTGGATGTGTGGTTTGATTCCGGGGTCAGCCATCAGGCGGTATTCGGCCCCATGATCAAACGCCCTTTGCCGGCAGACCTGTATCTGGAGGGCTCTGACCAGCATCGCGGCTGGTTCCAGTCATCGCTCATCACCGCGGTGGCCCTCCACGGGCATCCGCCGTACACCCAGGTCCTGACCCACGGTTTTGTCGTGGACGGCCAGGGCCGCAAAATGTCCAAGTCGCTGGGCAATGTCATGGCCCCGCAGGACTTGATCAAGACCGGCGGTGCCGAGATCCTGCGGCTTTGGGTCGCCTCCAGCTCTTATCATGATGACGTGCGCATTTCCAAAGAGATCACGGACCGTCTGACCGACGCTTACCGCAAGATCCGCAATACGGTGCGTTATTTATTGGGTAATCTGTATGATTTTGATCCCGACAAGGACCTGCTTGATCATGAGAAACTTTTGGACCTGGACCGCTGGGCGCTGTCGCGTTTGGCCCGGGTGGTGAGGGAGGCGGATGCCGCTTACGCGGCCTATGATTTCCCGAGGGCCGTCAAGGCGGCCTACGCGTTTTGCAATGAAGATTGCTCCAGCATTTATCTTGACATCCTCAAAGACCGGCTATATACTTTCTGCGCTCAATCGCCGGAAAGACGTTCGGCGCAGACAGTTCTCTATCATATTTTGGATGCGTTGACGAGGATCCTCGCACCGGTCATGGCATTCACGGCGGAAGAAATTTTTTCCGCGAGTCCCAGGACAGCGGCCTTAAAAGAAATTTCCAGCGCGCATTTGCTGGACTGGCCGGCCCTGGACCCGCGCTGGTCGTCGCAAAGCATTGAAGAAAAATTCGGGCCTTTGATGGCCCTGCGGGTCCATGTGCTTAAAGCGCTGGATGAAAAACGAAAGAGCGGCCTCATCGGCAGTGCTCTGCAGGCCAAGGTCATCATCACCACCGCCAGCGACCGCGACCACGCGTATTTGAAAAGTGTTGAAGCGCTGTTGGCCCCGGTTTTCATCGTTTCGCAGGTGGAGTTGCAAAAAGTCGCTACGGGCATCCAGGGTCTGGATGAATATTTTTCCAAAACCGCGGTGATGGTCGTCCCGGCCGAAGGCGTCAAATGCGCCCGTTGCTGGCATCTTCGTTTGGATGTGGGAAAAGACCCGTCGCATCCTGAAATATGTTTGCGCTGTGTTGAAAATATACGGTAGAGACGCAGCATTGCTGCGTCTGTACGTAGGGGCGATTATTAATCGCCCCGTACATAAAGGAGAAGCCGTTCATGCCTTTGAATCCCTTTAAGAAAAAAAGAATTAATCCTAAATTTGAGCCCTATAAGAAATTGCTCCTGAAGGCCAAGGAACAGATCGTCGGTGACCTGCGCCAATTGTCCGACGATCATTCCGAAAGCGCCAATGACCGCAGCGGCGACATTTCCGGCCATGCCATGCACATGGCGGATGTGGCCACCGACATGTATGACCGCGAATTCCTTTTAGGCCTTGCCTCCAATGACCGTGAACTTTTGTATCAGATCGACGAAGCCATGGGCCGCATGGAAGACGGAACATACGGCCTTTGTGACAGCTGCCAAAAGCCCATCCCGGTCACCCGTCTGAAGGCCATTCCCCATGTCCGCACCTGCCTGAAGTGTCAGGAAAAACTGGAATCCAAGAAGCGCTAGCGCTTAAGAGGTATGTCCCCATGCCCGACGCAAAACGTTCCAGCCGGGATATAGCGATTTTCCTGTGCGGCGTTCTGGCGGTCGTGGGCATCGACCGTTTGAGCAAGGCCTTCTTCGCGCATTTGTTGTCCCTCAATGAAAGCATTGCCCTGATCAAGGGTGTCGTGCATTTCACCCTCGTCCACAATACCGGCATCGCGTTCGGCCTTTTTAAGGATTGCGGAGCGATGTTTTTTGTCATTCCTTTGATCCTCACCGGGCTTTTGATCTATAATATTTACTATTACCGTGACCGCGAATACAGCCGGACCTATATCATGGCATTTTCCCTCATCCTGGGGGGAGCCATCGGGAACCTCATTGACCGGATCTTTTTGGGGCATGTCATTGATTTTATTGATCTGCGCGTGTGGCCGGTCTTTAACGTCGCCGATTCAGCCATCACCGTCGGCGCTGCCATCATCCTTTTAAAATGCATCCCGTCCTCTTCCAAATAGGGTCGTTTCCCGTTTATTCCTACGGCGTCATGCTCGGGGTCGCCGTGCTTTTGTGCGCGTGGGGTTTCGGTAAAGACGCGTCAAAAAAAGGAATTCCCAAAGACGCGGCGTATGACCTTTTGTTCTGGACCGTCGTCGGCGGCATCATCGGGGCGCGTATTTTTTACGTGATCCTGTATCGGGATTATTTTTCCGCCTCACCTTTGGAGGTCCTGATGGTCAACCGCGGGGGCCTGGCCTGGCAGGGCGGTTTTTTGGGCGGTATTTTGGCCGGGACCGTTTGGTGCAAGCGTCGCGGTCATGCCTTACGGTCCATGCTGGACTTGGCGGCGCCTTATATCGCGCTGGGGCAGGCGGTGGGGCGCCTGGGATGTTTTTTCAACGGCTGTTGCTATGGCAAGCCGTGGGCGCACGGTATTTTTTTCCCCGTGCACGATGCGCGTTTGCATCCCACACAGCTGTATGAGGCCGCCGGGCTTTTTTTTATTTTTATCGTTCTGAAGATGTACGCACGTAGGGGCGATCCTTGTGATCGCCCACAAGAGGGCGAATACAAGATTCGCCCCTACGGATTGATTTTTGTCGCGTATTTATGGCTGGCCGCCATTGAGCGCTTCTTTGTTGAGTTCTTGCGCGCCGACCACGACACGCTGTGGTGGGGCCTAAGTTTGTTCCAGTATATCGCTTTGGGTATTTTTTTCGCCGGTCTCGCCTATGGTTTATTCATTCATCGTCAGCGGCGCGCATGAAGGTTTGCGCCTGGATGTATTTCTGGCGCAGGTCATTCCTGATGTCCCGTCGCGGGCTTTCGTGCAGAAACTCATCGCCCAGGACCGTGTCACGGTCAACGGCAAGCCGCCGCTCAAGCCCAATACCAGGGTGGCCGTCGGGGACAAGGTGAGTGCCGATGTGGACCCCTCGTCCCTGATCGTGCCGGACATTATCGCGCAGGACATCGCTGTGGATGTTTTTTACGAGGACGCGGACATCATCCTCATCAACAAGCCCGCGGGCCTCACCGTGCATCCGGCGACCGGCAACCGTTCAGGCACCCTGGTCAATGCCCTGGCGCACCGTTTCCGGGAATTGTCCGACGTCAACGGCCCGGTGCGTCCCGGAATTGTCCATCGCCTGGACAAGGACACCTCGGGGCTGATCATCGTGGCCAAGACCAATGCCGCCCACGCCCGCCTGGCCCGTCAGTTTGAAAAACACACGGTCGTCAAAAGATACGTCGCGCGGGTGGAAGGGAAGGTGCAGTTTGACCAGGGCGTTGTGGACGTCAACATTGACAGCCACCCGAAATACCATGACCAGCGTCAGGCCTCACCCGAGGGGGGAGGCAAGGACGCAATAACGCTTTATCAGGTGTTACAGCGGTTCCCTAAGTCCACCCTGATAGCACTTTTTCCCCAGACCGGCCGCACCCATCAATTGCGCGTGCACATGAAGCATCTGGGGCATCCGATATTGGGAGATGACCGTTACGGCCGCAAAGCCACGTTCCCGCGTCTGGCCCTGCACGCCCAGAGCATCGCCTTTGCGCATCCCGCGACCAGGCATTACGTTGAGTTTTCCTGTCCCGTCCCAAAAGAATTTCTGGACCCAAATTTTTAAATTTGTCTTTACTAACTTATAGGGAGAACGTATATTTATGTATATGCGTCATCATAGCGGAAAAACGCTGACCATTTTCGTCATCCTCATCATCATCGTCCTGGCCTCCTCGACGTCCATCGGGTTCTTCCTCTATCATAAGGAAAACGACATGCGTCATTCCATTGAGTCCGAGCTCGACGAGGGCCGCGCAACGGAAACGAAACTGCAGACCCAGTTCAAAGAGGCCCAAAAGCGCCTGACCGTCCTGGAAGACAAGAACAAAGAGGCCGACGATAAGATCAATAATCTGATGGACGAGGCCGAACTGAATGATGGCCTGCACAATGCCCTGAAGACCGAGAACGTTTCATTAAAGGAAGCTTTGGAGACGGCCAAAAAGGAAAAGGAAAAGATCTTCACGGACCTCCAGGACACTGATAAAAGATATCAGGAGGCCGCCGGACTTTTAAAAGCCCAGCAGGAAAAGACGCAGGCATTGACCAAACGCGTGACGGAATTGGAAGATGCCAGGCAAAAGTCCGACGCGAAGATCGCGGCCATGAAAGCCGACCTGATGCCGTATAATGACCGCACTGCCGACCAGCAGATCGCAGGGGAAGTTGTCCCCCCGGGGGGGACGCCAGCTGGCGGGACGCCGGGCCAGCGTACGGACAAGAACAAGGTTGAACTGGACAAGATCGTCGTCAATCCCAATGGCGTGCGCGGCAAGATCCTAAGCGTGGACAAGGACGCCGAGTTCGTTGTCTGCAGTTTGGGCTTAAAGCAGGGGATCAAGCCCGAAGACATGCTGTCCGTTTATCGCGGCGAGGAATATCTGGGGGATGTCAAGGTTTCCCGCGTCCAGCAGGACATGTCCGCCGCCGATATTGTCCCGCCGTTTTCCAGCCGTAAAGTCCGCAAAAATGATATCGTGGTGTTCCGGCCGTGATCCTTGACGTTAAGCCCGTCCGCGCGCTGCAAGGTGTTCTTGACCTTCCGGCTTCCAAATCCTATACCATTCGCGCTTTCTTCATCGCCGCTTGCGGGGGTTCTTCCAGCATCATCGGGCCTTCCGGCGGCGACGACGCCGTGGTCGCCCAACGGGTGGCACGCGTGTTGAGTAGGGGCCGGGCATGCCCGGCCCGTACGGTATTTGATGTCGGGGAATCAGGGACCACCCTGCGGTTTTTATTGCCGCTTTTATCTTTCCTGGGACATCCCGCTGTTGTTAAAGGAAAAGGCACACTGGTTGGCCGGCCCAACCATCATTTATGTGCGGCTTTGCGCCGGCAGGGTATGGACATTCGTGGCACCGGCCCCCAAGAGTCCGTGCCCATTGTTTATAAAGGCGGGCCGCTTGAGGCCGGGACCATCAGGATCAACGGGAGTTTAAGCTCACAGTTCATTTCCGGGCTGATGATCGCTTTGCCGCGCCTGAAGGCCGATAGCCGTATTGTGGTTACCGGCAAAATGGTTTCCCATGATTATATCACCATGACCCGCCGCATTTTGGCCCGCGCCGGGATTAAAATACGTAGGGGCGACCCGTCGGGTCGCCCGTACTTTATTATTCCCGGCAACCAAAAATTCAAGGGTTTAAAAAATTTCCGCGTGCCGTCGGATTATGGTTTGGCGGCTTTTCCTCTGGCCGCGGCCCTGCTGGTGCCTTCAAAGGTTGTCCTTAAGGGAAATTTTGACCGCGCTTGGCCCCAGTCCGATGGGCATATCATCAACTTTTTGAAAAAAATGGGCGGCCGTTTCACGCATACCGACCGCTCCATCACCATCAAGGGTCCGTCTTCCTTAAAAGGGGGCGTGTTCAATTTGAAGGATTGTCCTGACCTTGTTCCTGTCATGGCGGTCTTAAGTTTGTTCGCCCGCAGCCGCACAAAACTCACAGGCATAGGCCATGCCCGTCTCAAGGAATCGGACCGCTTGAGCGATCTGCGCAAAGAATTATTGAAGGTGGGGGCTAAGGTATCGGAAACCAGGGATACCCTGGTCATTGACCCTAGGGCCTCATATAAGAGGGGCCAAGTCCTGGATCCTCATCATGACCACCGGCTGGCCATGGCCTTTACGGTGCTGGGTTTGAAGATCGGCTGCAAGGTCAGGGACATCCAGTCCTGCGCGAAATCCTATCCCGCTTTTGTTAAAGACATAAACACATTAAGGGGACATCCACCGTAACCTGAATTCCGTAGACTTGAATTCGGGTTACGGTGGGTGTCCCCAAAATTTAGGTTGACGCCGCAGGTGTATTCGTATAATATCTGACATCAATATGTTCCAGAAAATCCAAAAATTCATCCGCGCCATTTCCGACCACGTTGTAGGCCTTTTTTCCAAAGACATGGGCATTGACCTGGGCACAGCCACGACCCTCGTGTATGTCAAGGGTGAAGGTGTTGTTTTGTGCGAGCCCTCGGTGGTGGCCATTGAAAAGGACACCAACCGCGTGATCGCCGTCGGCGAAGAAGCCAAAAGGATGCTCGGCCGCACCCCGGGCAGCATCGTCGCCATCCGTCCCATGAAAGACGGCGTCATTTCCGATTTTGAAGTGACGGAGGCGATGCTCAAATATTTTATCCGCAAGGTCCAGCCCAGCAAATTTTTGTTCCGTCCGACCATCGTCATCGCCATCCCGTCAGGCATCACCGAGGTGGAAAAGCGCGCGGTCATTGATTCCGCCGAACACGCGGGCGCGCGGCACGTCATCCTCATTGAAGAGCCCAAGGCCGCGGCCATCGGCGTTGGCCTGCCCGTGCATGAGCCGGCCGGCAACATGATCATTGACATCGGCGGCGGGACCACGGAATTCGCGGTCATTTCTCTGGGCGGTCTGGTCTATGCCAAATCCATCCGTATCGCCGGCGACGAGATGGACGTGGCCATCATTGAATATTTAAGGAAGACCTATAACCTGATGATCGGCGAACGCACGGCGGAGGAAATTAAAATTCGCATCGGCTCGGCCTATCCTTTGGAAGAGGAATTGAACATGGACGTGCGCGGCCGCGATCTGATCGCCGGCCTGCCCAAGACCATCAACGTCACGTCCGTTGAGATCCGCGAAGCCCTGCAGGACCCGGTACAGACGATCGTGGATGCGTCCAAGTCCACGCTGGAACACACTCCGCCGGAATTGGCCGCGGACCTCATTGACCGGGGCATCGTCATGGCCGGAGGCGGTTCTTTACTGCGCGGCCTGGACAAGCGCATCGCCGAGGAAACCGGCCTGCCCGTGCATGTCGCGGACGACCCTTTGACCGCGGTGGTGCTGGGGACCGGCGCCACACTTGACATGCCGCCGGCCATGCGCCGCAGATTCACGGCTCATACAAAATTGGATTTCTGATGTGCTTCGAAAACACCGCAAAACAGCCGCCTATCTTGCCGTTTTTATCATCCCGTTCCTGATCGTATTATTTAAACCGAAAACTCCCAATGCCGTCGTTCTTTTAGACGCCGGCGCCGGCCCCGCGGGATTTTTTAAGTCCGCGGCCCGGGAATTCAAAAAATTTGTTTTTTACCGCGACACGTATGACGCCTATCTTTTCTTAAAGAAACAAAACGACGTTTTAAAAGCCGGTGCCGTGGCCTTGCGCGAGGCGCTGGCCAAGGCCGAGGTTGCGGCGGACATCGCGCGGTTTAGGCGCGGTCAGGATTACCCGTCCTTAGTCGCTGATGTTGTCGGCCGCGACCCTTCCAGCTGGAACGCGTCCCTGGTTTTGGACAAGGGCTCGTCGGAAGGGGTGAAGATCGGCATGCCGGTGGTCAGCCCCCTGGGTGTCGTGGGCCGCGTCGCCGAGGTGGGGCGCAACACGAGCAAGGTCATTTTATTGGCGGACCCCAATTTCGCGGTGGCGGGCCTGGTGGCCCGCTCGCGGGAAAGCGGGCTGGTGACAGGCACCCTGCAGGGTTCCTGCCGTCTGGAGTATTTGACGGACAATGCCGACGTGAAAGTGGGGGACCAGGTGGTGACGTCCAAGTTGAGTTCCGGTTTTCCCGAGGGCATTCTTATCGGCCGCGTGGTGGACGTGCAGGCCGGCATCAGCAGCCGCTCGGTGGAATGCCTCGTCGAACCGGCCGTTAACCTTTCGCAATTGGAACAAGTTGTGATTATAAAGCGGTAGAGACGCAGCATTGCTGCGTCTGTACAGGCATGAATGCATGAACGCCATTGAAATCCATGGTTTAGTCAAGACCTACCGCAACGGCACAAAGGCGCTCAAAGGGGTGGACCTGACCGTTGCCAAAGGGGATTTTTTTGCCTTGCTGGGCGCCAACGGCGCGGGCAAGACCACACTCATCGGCATCCTCACGGGTCTGGTCAACAAAACCGCGGGCACGGTCAAGGTGTTCGGCTGCGACATTGACAAGGATTTCGCCAACGCCAAGCGCATGCTCGGGGTGGTGCCGCAGGAATTCAATTTCAACATGTTTGAGAATGTCCAGGACATCGTCGTCAACCAGGCCGGATATTTCGGCGTGCCGTCCAAGACAGCGATCAGGGACGCCGAGGGTATTTTAAAGATGGTGGGCCTGTGGAAAAAACGCCGGTCCATGGCCCGCACGCTCTCCGGTGGCATGAAGCGCCGGCTCATGATCGCCCGCGCGCTCATCCATCACCCGAAGGTCCTCATCCTTGACGAACCCACCGCCGGGGTGGACGTGGAACTGCGCTTAGGCATGTGGGATTATCTGCGCGGCATCAACAGCCGGGGCACGACCATCCTTTTGACCACGCATTATTTGGAAGAGGTCGAGCAGATGTGCCGCAACGCGGCCATCATCAAGGACGGGCTCATCGTGCGTCATGACGCGGTGCCCAACCTGCTGCCTCTGGAAAAATTGTTTTTGGAAATTTTAAAAACGTAAATATGGTTTACACCGATTACATTGCTTTAAAAACCATCGTCCGCAAAGAGGTCACGCGCATCATGCGCATCTGGACGCAGACGCTTTTGCCGCCTTTGATCACGCAGACCCTGTATTTCCTCATCTTCGGCAAGTTCATCGGCGCGCAGATCGCCCCCATCGGAGGCGTCACCTACATGTCCTTTATCGTGCCGGGGCTGGTGATGATGGGGGTCATCGGCTCTTCCTACGGCAATGTGGTCAGTTCCTTTTTCGGGGCCAAGTTCCAGCGCAGTATTGAAGAGATCCTCGTTTCACCCGCGCCCAACTGGGTCATTTTGGCCGGTTACGTGACGGGAGGGGTCATCCGGGGCACGGTGGTCGGTGCTTTGGTCTTCGGCATCTCCTGTTTCTTCACTCATCCGGCGATCTACAATATCTGGGCCGTGCTTTTTTTTATGACCGTCACCGCGGTGCTGTTCTCACTGGGTGCTTTCATCAACGGCATTTTCGCCCGTAATTTTGACGAAGTGGCTTTTTTCCAGAATTTCATCCTCACCCCGCTCATGTATTTGGGGGGCGTGTTTTATTCCATCCACAGTTTGCCGGCGTTTTGGCAGAAAGCGTCTTTGTTCAACCCGTTGGTCTACATGATCAACGGTTTTCGTTACGGGTTTTACGGGTTCAGCGATGTGCATTTGGCGGTGTCTGCGGCCATTTTGGTGGTCCTGACCGTTGCCCTGACCGCTTTGAGCTTGTGGCTTTTGAAAAAGGGTATCGGCATCAAAAATTAAGGTAGCACCTGCCTTCTTTCGAGAAGGCAGGTGCTACCTTTACAACCAACCAACAGGAGGGGAATATGCGTACGTTTCGTTTATTCGTTTTGGCCACCGGTATCGTTTTGGCGGGGCAGGGGGTTTGGGCTGCTGGTGATACCTATACCATTGATACGGCCCATTCAAGCATTGGCTTTTCGGCCAGGCACATGATGGTCTCCACGGTCATCGGCGCTTTTGATGATTATCAGGGTACCATCACCTATGACCCGGCTGACCCGGCCGCGTTCAAGGCCGATGTCACCATCCAGGCCAAAAGCATTAACACCAAGGCGGCCAAGCGCGATGACCATTTGCGTAGCGCGGAGTTTTTTGACGTTGAAAAGCACCCGGTCATCACCTTCACAACCGTGAAACTGGACAAACAGGACGGCCGGGCGGTTTTGACCGGAAGTTTGACCATGAAAGGTGTTGCCAAGGAGGTCTCCATTCCGGTAACGATCGCCGGCCCGATCCAGGGTGGATCGATCATCGGCCTAAGCGGTTCTTTCACCCTCAACCGTCAGGATTACGGCATTAACTGGAACCAAGCCCTGGATAACGGCGGCTTGGCGGTCAGCGATGAGGTCAAGGTGGATATAAACATAGAGGCGCACAAATAACGTAGGGGCCGGGTCCAGAAACCGCTTTCTAAAAAATCTCTGTTTACGCTTGCCAAGGTCTTGGCAGATGATATATTTGAAGTAGGGGCACGGGTATGCCGTGCCCGTACATACGAATGGCGCGCCAGACCAATCAAGGGATGGTGATTTTATAGATAAGAAAGCGTCAGAACCGAAAGGAGGGTCACATGATTACGTTTAACTACATCATGGATCCACTTAAAGAAGTAGGCGGTATGGTTTTGGGCGTTACCCCAACGGTGTTTTGGGTGTTGGTTGTGCTGGTGGCGGGTACCTTGCTGGCGCGCACGCTCGGTTCAGTGGTGGCCGACGTGATCAAACGCATTCAGGTGGACAAGATCAGCAATACGATCGGTCTGGCCGGCGCTTTGGATGCCGGCGGGATCAAGCGTCCCATCAGCGAGTTGGTAGGCACCATTATTTCCTGGGTGCTGACGGTCACGACGTTCGTGGTCGCCCTCAAGCTGGTAGGGATCGCGGTCCTCGGTGAAGCGACCAGCGCCGTGATGGCCTATTTGCCCGGGCTTTTGTCCGGCATCGTGGCCTTGACGGTCGCCATCATCATCGCGCATATCATCGCCGCGTTCATTAAGGTTGTCGCGGTCAACACCGATATGCCGAAACCCGAATTAATGGCCACCTTCACCAAATGGGCGATTGTCCTGACCGGATTTGTCGCCTTCATGGAAAAGGTGGGTCTCGGGTTTTTGCTGACCGGAACGCCGTTCACGTTGATCATCGCCGCGCTGGCCCTGGCCTTAGGCCTGTCCTTCGGTCTTGGCGGCCGCGAACATGCGTCCCGTTATTTGGACAAGATCTTGAAATAACGCGTTTTTCCTCGCTGTAAAAAAGGGGACACTTTATAGTGTCCCCTTTTCTTTTGTGGGCTTGACTTTTTTCAGATAGAATGTATACTTATTTCAGATAGTATACAGATAGATACATCAACTGAAATAAGTAGAATATGCGTTTTGAGGACGTTTATAGGGAACTCGCCGGAAAGAAATATTACGTTTTCTCCAGTGAAGATCTGTGCGCTTTTTTTCCGAAAGCAAAGAGATCAACGGTCAAGCAGCATCTTTCCAGGTGGAAAAGAAGCGGATTGGTGGCTTCTGTAAGAAAAAATCTTTACGAACTGACTTATCCCGGGTCTTACCATGTGCCGGATATGTATTTAGCCAATAAGATCTACGCGCCGTCGTATGTCTCGCTTGAGACCGCGCTTTCTCATTATAGTATGATCCCCGATGTTTCCATGTCAGTCACGTCCATCACTGCTAAAGCGACCCGGCGATTTAAGAACCAGCACGGGCTCTTTACCTATCGGAGCGTTCAAACAAAAGCGTTTTGCGGCTATACGATCGAAAACCACAACGGTTTCGATATTTTGATCGCTGAACCGGAGAAGGCGCTGGTGGATTACGTTTATTTTAAGACCCTGCGAAAAACAAAATTGGATATTGAAGCGCTGCGGCTGGATAAAAAGAAGATCAGGCGGTTGGACCGAAAAAAACTCGAAACATACAGCCGCCTGTACGGGATCAACACAAAAGGAATCCTTGATGATCACCTATGAAACGTTGATGAACGAGGCCAAAGAACGCGGCATGCCTGGCGTTAAAACACGGGGGGTGTTGAGGGAATATTTACAGGTATTGATCATGAAAGAGCTTTATCGCCTGGATATCGGAAAGAAGTTTTTCTTTACCGGCGGGACCTATTTACGGCTGGTGCATCACGCCAAGCGATTTTCAGAAGACCTCGATTTTAACGCGGCAAAGCTTTCCAGGACTGAATTTGAAGAGGCGCTCAAGAAAATTGTACCCGCGATCAAGAATGAAGGGATGGTCTCCAAACTTGAATTTGATCACCGGGAGAATTTGTTGGTGGCGCGGGTGGTTTTCCCGGATATTGAAAGCATTTATGGGGTGGTCTCAAAATATTCCAAGAAAGAGGGTATTGTGATCAAAGTAGAAGTGAACCTGCCCCGTTGGGAGATCAAACCGGAAACACTCCTGATCAGCGGCTTCGGCCGGATGTATCCTGTGCTGTGCACACAAAAAGGCGCGCTTTTTGCCGATAAGATCGATGCTTTGATCAAGAAAAACAGGGCGCGGCATTTGTTTGACATCATCTTTATGCTTTCTAACAAGTATCCCGTTGATGAGCAGGTATTAAATACGCTGGGCATTAAAGGGCCGCCGCTTGAAGCCATTTTGAAACGGGTGGACGGTTTCTCTGAAGCACAGCTAAAGCATCAGGCCGAATCTCTGCGGCCCTTTTTGTTTGATGAAAACGAAGCACAACTGCTCATTAATGCTAAGACCATTGTTCGTCAATTAGTGGACCGTTTCCGACGCAGTTAATGTGAAGGCATGTGTTTGCGGGCGCGATGGTCAAGATAGAACAGCACAACCACTCCGCCAACAAGGATCAAAGCGAAAATTATTATGTCCATGGTCATTTTCCTTTCTTTTCCATCAGTATAACACCTATAGCCAGGAACACAAGCGCCAGGCTGAAAATACCGATACGCAGCCACAGCGTTATGTTGCTGAAAAAATGTGTGGCCAGCGCAACGGTACAGATGGCTTTACTCATGTCCGTGAAATATTTGGCGAGCAGGTCTTGGGTATCCGGCTGGATGATTTTCATGATAATTTCCGTGATAGGGGAGTTAATATTGATGATTATACTAATCTAATATTGATTATTAGTCAATCATTGTTTTCATCTGCAAAACGATCCATTACGCATCCCTTTAATTATTTATACATTATATAAAAAATTCCCGAAAGAAGTTGTCAATCGCAACGGGCTTGTTATAATTTATTATGGATGGAAAAAATTTTTTCGCTTTTCATAAAAGAAGCACAACACTCTTAAAATAGGGCGTCAAGTTTTTATCAGTCAATTTGGTGGAAAATCGGGAGGCCTCAATGGCACGGCCTGATCTTGTTGCAGTTTTTTTCGTAATTCTTGTTTCCGGTGGGGGGGGTTGGAGGTGTAAGAATTTCGTATGCGGATACCGTTATTAACAATGCCCATTTAAATAACTTGACGATCAATGCGCCGTCGGCGGACCCCTGCGCCGGTTTGTCAATAGGCCAGACGTGCACGGGCGGCGCCATCTATGCCGGCACGGGCTATGGCGACGGGCTTACGGCAACAGACAAATACATGGTAACTCCCAGCGACATCACGGGCGGTACCAGAGCATGGGCTACAGGGACCTATGCTACTAGTAGTACGGGCGCAACGGACCTGAGCAATGGAAAGGCCAATACAGCAACTATAGTTGCGTTGGCGAGCACTACTCCCGCGGCCCTTGCGTGTTCAGACCTGGATTATGGGGGCTATACGGATTGGTTTCTACCTGCCAAGAATGAACTTAGCACTGTACTTTTTGCCAATAGAACGGCCTTGGGTGGGTTCGCGGTGGGTAGCACGGCCACCTATTGGTCGTCGTCGGAGGGCGGCACCACCAGCGCCTGGAGGCATTCCTTCGGCAGTAACGCCCAGATCAACATAAACAAGACGGTCAACGCCCGCGTCCGTTGCGTCCGGACGTATTGATGATTTGATCATTTTGAAGCGTTTCGGATCTTTGACCGTCAAGGTCTGCGGTCCCTCCCGATCACTTGACAAAATCTTCTTTTTATGGCATTATTTAGACAATAAACGTCAGGATTGTACAATTTCACCGTTTATATATGAATAAGAACGATATAATTGCCATACTTCAGGATTGGAACAGCTGGCAGAAGCCCCTCGCGGTAGGGGTTGAGCGGCCGGAATATTTTTTAAAACTAAGGAAATTCCTGCGTTCTGACCAGATCGTTACCGTTATGGGGCCAAGACGGGCCGGCAAGTCCTTTATCATGCGTCAGACCGCGGCCGGGCTTGTCAGTGAGGGGGTTTCGCCGCAAGATATCCTCATGGTGAATTTTGAAGACCCTCGATTTATCGGTCTTGACGTTCAATTATTGGAACGCATTTATCAAACGTATTTAGAATTCTTTGCGCCCAAAAGAAAGCCGTACATTTTCCTGGATGAAGTCCAGGAGGTCCCGGGGTGGGAAAAATGGGTCAGGATGATGCATGAGCTTTCCAAGGCAAAAATTGTCGTGTCCGGATCCAATGCCAATCTTCTTAGCCGCGAACTGGGCACCGTGCTCACAGGCCGGCATCTTGATCTGAATGTTTTGCCGCTTTCTTTTAAAGAATACCTGACCTTTAACAATGTGACCCTGCATGGCCCCGTGGATGTTCTCAACCGGGGCGTTGAGATCCGGGGGTTTTTAAGGAGTTATATGGAAACCGGGTCTTTTCCGGAAGTGGTATTCACCGAGTCCAAAAAAGAAACATTATTGAATTATTTTGAGGACATTATCCACAAGGACCTTTTGAGGAGGTTTCGTATACGTAAACCGGAAGGTCTGAAAGCATTGGTCAAGTTTTATCTAAGCAATCCGGCGGCCCACGTGACGTTCAGCTCTCTTGGCCGGTCATTAAAGATCTCTTCAGAAAGTGTGGAGAAGTTCTCGGGTTATTTTGAGCAGGCCTATGTGGTTTCATTCCTTAAGCGTTTTTCATTTAAGGTCAAAGAGCAGGAAAGAAGTCCGAGAAAGGTGTATGCCGTTGATACAGGATTATGCAACGCTGTTGGTTTCCGGTTCAACGAGAATTTGGGTAAATTAGCTGAAAATATTGTTTTTGCCCAACTCAGAAGAAAACAGCTCGCCGATCCGCGCTTTGAAGTTTTTTATTGGAAAGATGACAGGCATTGGGAAGTGGATTTTGTTGTCAAGGAGGGGCCCATAGTCAGCGGGCTCATACAGGTGTGTTGGGACGCGGGGGCATTAAAAACGCGCGATCGGGAGATCAGGGGCTTATTGAAGGCATTGGCAGATCTAAAATTGGATAGGGCATTGGTCATTACTGATGAGGAAGAAAGCGAAGAAAAGATAAAGGGTGCCGTTATAAGATTTATTCCGCTCTGGAAATGGCTGGTTGATTAAACTGTCCCCATAAAATTTCCGAAAAAAGTTGTCAAGCGCAATGGGCTTGTTATAATTCATATAGTTATTTATTTACGGACACACTGATAACCCTTCATGATTTTTCTTCGTAAAATAACCACGATTTATCGCAAGAAGGTAGCTGCTACCTTCTTGACCTTCTTGTACGCCATCGGCGGGGGGGTTGTTTTCGCCGCCAACATTGAGGCCGTTCTGGACGACGCCGCCGGCGCCAGCGCCTGGTCCATCCAGGATTCCGCCACCGCCGAGAAAGTCCGTGTCAATTCCCTGGGCAACGTCGGCATCGGCACCACCACCCCGCAGGACAAATTGATCGTGTTGGGCGGCAACGTCGGCATCGGCACCTGGACAGCCACCGAGCGCATGATCATCCAAGGCGGGAATCTGGGGATCGGAACGACGAGTGCACCCCAATCTCTATACGTCGCCGGCACCGCAGAGGCCCAGGGGTTCAAACTCAATCAAAACGCTGTGGCTGGATACGTCCTGACCTCTAGTTCCGTTGGGGTGGGCACATGGATGGCCGCCGGTACATTGGCCAGCGGGAGTGTTGCCAGCGGCACCATCAACCAGGTCGCCAAATACGCGGCCACCGGTGCTGTGGTCAGCGGCTCGTCCATTTTATTTGATGATGCCACCAACGTCGGGATCGGCACCAGTACCCCGCAAACGTTGTTCTCTGTTGTTGGCGGCAATGTCGGCATCGGCACCTGGACAGCCACCGAGCGCATGATCATCCAGGGCGGGAATCTGGGGATCGGAACGACGAGTGCACCCCAATCTCTATACGTCGCCGGCACAGCCGAGGCCCAGGGCTTCAAACTCAATCAAAACGCTGTGGCTGGATACGTCTTGACCTCTAGTTCAGTGGGGGTAGGCACCTGGATGGCTGTTAGTACATTAGGTGCTGGTGGAACAGCGGCGGGCGGGTTAAACGCGGTGGAATACAACTCACCGGTCGGGACCTTTGCCGGCACCGAGAATGTATTTTCTTTCAACGGCACAAACGTCGGCATCGGCACCACCAACGGCGTCAACCTTTTGGACGTGCGGGGCGATACGTCTGTTACCTCCGGCAACGTCGGCATCGGCACCACCATCCCGCAGGGAGCGCTTACTGTCATGAGTGGCAACGTCGGCATCGGGACTTGGGTGCCAGGCAACCTTTTTCAAATGGTGAACAACGATAGCCAGACAATCCTAACCAGTATTGGGGGAATGGTAGCTTATAAAAATGTCAATACGACAAATAATACAGGAGTTAAATTTGTCTTCCAGACAAATGATACCGACGGGGCATTGGCAGTGGGGGCAAGGGTTGCGGGTATATTTACTTCTCATGCGGCCGGTGCGGTAAGTGGTGACTTAGTGATTGAGACTACCAATGCCGGCACTTCCGCAGAAAAATTAAGGATTACTTCCGCTGGGAACGTCGGCATCGGCACTAACACCCCGCAGGGAGCGCTTACTGTCATGAACGGCAACGTCGGCATCGGCACGTGGAAACCTAACAATCTAATGAACCTTGTCTTAACGGACAGCACAATATCACCGACAATCGATGCTATCGGTACTGCGAATATGGGACTACAAAATTTAAGCACTACTGATAACACATGGGCTCTTTTTGCTCTTCAAACTGTTAATAGTCTGGGAGTTCTCGTAAGAGGAGCAAGGGTCGGCTCAATCTTCACTGACCATACCAGCGGGAGCGTTGATGCGGATTTTGCTGTGGATACTGTTCTCGCTAGTACTTCACTTGAAAGGTTTCGTATAAAGAATAGTGGGAATATCGGTATGGGGACTTTTGGACCGACCGCCCTGCTCCATGTTGTCCAGACCGCGGCTTCTGATGCTTTCAGGGTCAATGATGTGGCCGGGGACACCTCTCCGTTTCTCATCGACCAAAGCGGCAACGTCGGCATTGGGACAACCTTGACCACCACTGGAGTATTAACGGTTATGAGTGGGAATGTGGGGATTGGGACGTGGGTGCCTGGGGGGGGTCTTCATGTGAAGGGCGAATTTCCAGTAATGCTCGTTGAGCGGGTAACCGGCGCAATAGCAGGCATCGTTGTCGCGACGCAGATACGAACCACCTCAACAGGGAGTGCGGCAGATGAGTTTGGTGGAACTATCGCTTTTGAATTAAACGATGATGAAACCGCAGGACTCAATGTTATTGGCAGAATTGGCGCAGTAAGAGATGGATCGGACACCTCCGGGGCGATGGTTTTACACACGTCAAGTGCGGGCACTGGAGCAGAAAAAATGAGAATAACAGCCACCGGCAACGTCGGCATCGCTACCTTTGCGCCAAACGCCTTTTTAGACATTTCTTCCACTACCAATCAGGATTTATTCAGGGTCAATGATAATGGGACGG
>JAUSEK010000026.1 GCA_030650275.1 Candidatus Omnitrophota bacterium
TCCGCCGCGCGTCATTGCGTATACTGTTGGTGATCAAACCACCTATGTCATGCCTGACGATGATATCCGCACGCATCTTTCCCGCCGCGGCGACACTTCCGATGAAATTGAAGGATTTATAGAACGCGTGAAACAGCATGAACGCCTGCACCGTGAGCGCAACGGCAGAGGTGATGCTCTTTCCGATCCCGCCCAGGAAGAACGCGCGATTTTTGCCCTGCAAGACACAGACGCATCGTGGTGGAAGGACCCTAAGCGGACCAACGTGGTCATGAGCGTACCGATCTTCTCTTTGCGGCGTGAGGTCAATGATCCGGGCATCGGGAAGTTCACGGACATAGGGCCCTATTACAGGGACCATTTGGCGCCGCTGGGCATCGATGCCGTGTTGCTTCTACCGCATTACGCAACGATCGATGGAAGCCCTTACGCGGTCGCAAGTCCGTATTCTTTGAATGAGGATTTCATTGACTGGATGGAGGTTGACGAGGTTAGGGAAGAAGCGGCAATGTATCCGGATGTATTGCAGGAGTTGACTGCGCCGTCCTCAGAACAGCAGGCGGTCCATCACGGTTCACTCCACCACCGGGAACGAGCCATGGCCTTGAGGGCTGCCGAGCGGTTCTGGACGCGGGAGGTCCCTGCTGATTCAACGAGGGGCAAGATGTTTGACGACTTTGTGCAACGCAACAGGCCGTGGCTGGATGATTACGCGGAGTTCATGGCGGTCCATGAGATCCTGGGTGGTGAATGTTTGACATGGTCTTCCCAGGCCTTGGAACAGGCGAAGCGGGAACAAACCTATTCGGCACTTGTGCGTTTGCACATGTATGCCCAATGGGTGGCTGACGAGCAGTTGCGCGCGGCCATTGCAATGGTGCATGAGCATGGCGGGAAGGTCCTGTTCGATGTCCCGATGTTCCGCGGGAAAAACAGCGTCGATGTATGGAAGCATCGTGATCACTTTAAGAAAGCGGAAAATCCTGACCGGTATCCCGGCATTGTCCGTGGAGAACTCAATGAACGCTGGGGTGATCTCGCGTTATGGAACTGGACTAGGGCCGGGCAGGAAGGGTACCGCTTTATGCTGGACCCCGTCGCCCATTGGCTTGATATGGGATTTGATGGGGCAAGGATAGACGCCCTTCATATGGCCTATAACAATGGATACGGACAGCTTGTCAGCGGCGATGAGCCGGGTAATGCCTATGTCAGCGCGCTGGCACGCGTTTTTCAGGAACGGGAGAAATTATCTGTTGCCGAGGCCTACGAAGGAAGGTCTGGGGACATAGCTCGGCGTGGATTTATCACGGTGCTTGGCGACTGGAAGCGGTTGAGTGATCATGATGGAACCGATGTGAATCCCCGTGACCCAAGGTATGACGATACCCGGGAGACCTTTATTCAAAATTTCAACGCGTATATGAATTCAGGCAATTTTTCCGGCAAGAATGCGCGGTTCATCGCTTTAGTCCTTGGGCATCAATGGGGCGATCCGATGCCGATCAAGCGCATCACCGGTGATAATGGCACGCGCAGGAGCATATGGCATTACCGGATCCCCTTGCAGAGCGACGCCGACTATAAAAATCGGGCCCGTTTCGACGCGGGTGATTATCTTGCCGCGATCAAAGCGATCCGTCAGGGCAATATCTGGCAGGCAGGCGATGCCATCTCACGTACCTTGTCAGCCGCCGCTGATACCTTTGTGAAACACGTCAACGGCACCGTTGAGATCTGGGCCTCCAGCCGCGACTGGTTCCAACAGCAATGGGGCAGGGATACCTTGATCGCCTTGCCGGGGCTATTGCTGGCCATGGGACGTTTTGATGAAGCCAGAGAAAATATCCGGAGTTTTGCCCGCCTGCAGCGCAATGGGTTGGTCCCCAACAGGATCCAGGACACACAGCATCCGGAGCGCACGGAATATAACACCGTGGACGGTTCAATGTGGTTTATTCAAGCCATTCAAAGTTATGTGGAGGCAACGGGTGACTGGAATTTTGTCAATGAAATGCTTCCCACCATGCGCGCGATCGTTGAATCCTACCAGCACGGCACGGAGTATGAACGGTTCGAGTGGCCCCACCGTATTTACCGTATTTACATGGATCCTCAGGATGGCCTGATCGTCAGCCCTGCCCAAGCCACGTGGATGGACGCTGATCCGCATCATCGGGGGCCTGTGACCCCGCGCGACGGCAAAGCCGTTGAGATCAACGCGTTGTGGTATGCCGATCTTAAATTTTTGGCCGAGGTCGAAGAGCAGGCCGGGGAACGTTCGAGGGCTGAGGCCCATCGGGATCTCGCGGGACGCGTCAAGATTTCCTTTAACGCAAAATTTTGGAACGCGCCGGAAGGCGCGCTGTTGGATGTTATTGAAGGAACGGACCCGTACCAGGGCGCGATACGGCCCAATATGCTGATAGCGGTTAGTCGGGGAGGGGACTTAATTTCGCCCGAGCGTCAAGCCGATGTCTTTGCGTCAGCCACCAAAGATCTTTTGACCCCGTATGGATTGCGCACGCTTTCACCCAGGGATTCCCATTACCGTGGACGCTATGAAACCTGGAGACAGCCGTATCCGCATGAAGCAGATTTCCCTAATCATAAAGATTTTGCGTATCATCAGGGTACGGTGTGGCCGTGGTTGATCGGCCCGTATGTGGACACCTTGGCGCGCGTGCGGCAGCAGCAGGGTGTCGGCGAAGATGAGATCCAGGATGAGATCCGCCGGCTGTTGAGTCCGCTGATTGAATTCTTGATGACAAGCCCAGTCGGGAACATCCCCGAGGTGTTTGACGGAGATGCTCCGCATCGGGCAGGCGGCACCAGGGCACAAGCGTGGAGCGTCTCCGAGGTCCTTCGCGTACTTACAGAATATGGTGTGCTTGGTCCCCCGCGGGATGCGGGGCTTGCCGTGCCGGGGTTAATCGCGCTCATCTCCGCCGCCGCGGTCGGTTCTTTTGCGCAGGAGATCAGGGAAACGCATCCGGCCGAACATCGGCAATTGGTGGAATACGGAAATTTGCTGGCCCGTTTTGAGGTCCAGCTGACAGACCAAGAGTCCACGGGCCCGCCCTGGCATCCCCGATATGTGAAATATACGCTGGGGAATGAAATTTATGGTATTCCCGATGATGAAATCCGCAGACAGATGAACGTTTGGCAGATTCCCACTGAAACCATTGAATCATTTATCAAATTCATCAACGAACATGAAGAATGGCACCGTCTGCGCAATATCGGAGGTATTGCCCTGTCCGATCCCGATGCGGAAGAGCATGCGATCCTCACCATTCAGGTTAACAGTATCGTACAGAAAAGCATTTCCTCATCCGCCGTATCACCGGTGAAGGATGCGACAGCGCTAATCACGCACGCCGCGGCTCTGATGGGGAAGGTCAGGGCATTACTGGATGAGATAGAAACTTTGAGGCAATTAAACCTTACCCTTAAAGAGTGGGCTTTGATAAGAAAGACGACGATCAATGCAGACGCGCGGATATTGCCGGAAGGTCATTTGCCTGATGATGGATTATTGATGGAGCATCGATGGATACAAGCGGCGAAGGCCAGAGAACTGCCGGAGCATATCCTTAATTTTGCGGACAATCATGAAGCAGAGTTGAATTTTACCGAAACGATGTTAGGGAATCCCATCGAGTTCTTAAAACGCGCCCAAATATTGATTGCCGAAAGCCCCGTTCTCTCTGAACAGACGGTCCTCAATATCACCGCCCTTGTTGAATCCGCGAATATACGGGTGGATGGCGTTAACCAAAGAGTGGGGCCTGTCAGAAGCCGTCTTAATACTTTCCAATCTAAAATGGCGAAAGAACTGCGCAAAGCCACCATGGCGTGGGGAAGGAACGACGGGCCGGGCCTGCAAGACCCGCACGAGATCTTCAGCTATCTTTTGATTACATTAGTGACAGCCGCGGCTGTGGGGCTTTGGCTGGCCGCGAAGTGGTTCATCCGCAACCGCGGGACGGTGTTCAGGCAGCGATCGGCCGATTTTCTTGAACTTCTCGCGGCGCGTGTTGATCCAAAACGTATTTCCCGCAGCCGTCTGCAAGAGCAGGCATGGATCGACTCGCTGACCGGCCTGCACAACCAACGTTTTTTTGAAGCGATCATGGAAAAATACGTGGCCATCGCCAAGCGGTCTAAAACTAAATTATCCATGATCATCTTTGATGTCGATGGCCTCAAGCAAGTCAATGACAGGTACGGTCATATCGCTGGCAATCGTGTTTTACGACACATTGCCGACAAGCTCCGCGATGTGGTGCGCGATTCAGATGAAACCGCACGATGGGGCGGGGATGAGTTCACCGTGCTTTTGCTGAACGCGGATCTGAATGGCGCGGCCATTGTGGCGGAAAAGATCCGCGCGGCCGTAGAGACGCCTATAAGCGCCATTATCGGTGCCGAGATGTTGCCTGGCCAGGAGGATAGAAAAATTGCTGTGAGCCTGGGCGTTGCCGAATATGTTCAGGGGGATACGGGCCAGTCGTTTTTAAGAAAAGCCGACAGCGCGCTCTACCAGGCAAAGAGAGCGGGCCGCAACGGCGTGGTGGTTGCCGCGACGGAAATGGATCAGCCGCCCGTGCCATTTGTGCGCCACATCGTGCTGCAGGGAAGGGACTATACGATGATGTACGCGGTCGCCAACCCCCAGACGGCGGCAGCAGTGGCCAATCTTGTGCTGACCAGCGAAGCACGCATTGCCAAGGCGGGCGGGTTGAACGAATGGGAAGGGCATCTCATCGCCAGGGGTCGGCGCAACCCCGCGTGGTTCATCCGCTATGTCCAGCAGGTGTTGAAGGAAAACCCCTACTCCTTGGTGGCGAGAGATGCGCAGGAAAAAATTCAGGGCGTCGTCTTCGTTTCCCTGGTTGACGCAAAGAGCGCGGAGGAACTGCCGGCCCGGCACACCCTCATGCGTTATGCGCATCAGCGGCAGGGCGTGCGGTCTGCCATGGTGGACTTCTGGGTCACCGGCGCCGTCTCCGGGATGGCCGATGAGTTACTGCTTTCAACCAAGCACTTGGCACAGCATCTCAACCGGATGCAGCCGGAGACCTGCCGCATCGAACGGCTCTTCGCGTACAGCACACCGCGTAGCTACAAGGAAGCGGATGATGTGTCGCGCGCGGTGATCGGCCCGCTGTCCATTGAGTTCTACCTTGCGTCTGGCAATGACCCGGTGTTGCATGGATACCACGTTCGCCTTGGCGGTACGATCGTTCGCATCATCTCCAAGGCATGGTCCTCCCGGCATAGCAATCTGGGCTATGCCGTCGTTGTGCAGCACCCACTGATCGAGCCGTCCAAGCCGTTTGATCCAACCACCCTTAGCAGCTGGATATTTCCGACATTACTCGCGGCCGGCCTTTTGGCCAGAGTTCTGGGTTTGGACATGGACCATGCCGGGCAGCAGGCGGGATTGTTCTACGGGTGGCTGGTCAATTCTCTGGCGGGGGCAGTGATAGTTGTCTGGCAATGGCTGCGCACTCACGGTATCAGGCTTTTGCCGGATGGCCGTTATGTGTACATCGCCCGGCTTGTCCGCCGCCTAGCCAGGGAGGACAGCCCGTCGCTCGTCAGCATGGACCGCGTCATGGATGTTTTGGTCCAGGACCATGAACTGATGGCGCTCATCAGTGAAAACCGCCTGCTGGACCCGATGGCGCGACTCATTGAAAGGTTCACCGAAGGCGCCCATATTTTCCGGTTCAATAAAAGCCAGCAGGAAGCGTTCGTCAAAATGTTTGAAGACAAGTATACACGCACAGTCAGCTTTGACCGCGACGGGTTATGGGTGGTGGAATTGTACACGCGTCCCGTTACGTGGAAGCAGAAATGGCAGGCATTTGATGAATCACCAGAGCCGATAGGCACGTTCCGTTTTTATTATCACCAAAACGGAAAAGGGCCATCATTGCAGATCGGGTATCCTGAAATACACTCTGACTATCGCGGCCGGCATTTGTACTCGGAAACCGTACGCGCCATCGTGGATGTGAACAATATTTCTTACGGTACGCGCGTCTGGCACGTGGTGGATGAGATACGCACGCTAGAAGCGCTTTACGGGAAGATCGTTGGCGGGCAGGACGAGGAGGCGTATCCGGACAGACCGGAAGCGGACCGCAAGATCCTGTTGCGCGCAGACATCGTTCACGAATTAAACAGAAGGTTCGGGGGAGTATGGAGGGACGAGGAGTTCCTTAAGGCGACGGTTTTAGGAAGGCCCCTGGCAGGGCTGGACCGGTTGGCCTTAAAAGCCACGGAAGGCGGCCTTTGGATGACCGGGATCAATGGTGAACGCGCGCCCGCGTGGGAAGGGCCCCAGGCGCCATCCTGGCTGGAGGATTTCTGGCAAGACCATCCTGTGATCGCCAACCCCGCGGAACAGGAACGCCTCAAGCAGTGGGAAACAGGATTTGTTGAGCGTCTGCATGACCGGTTCCTGTTGCCGCTGGAAGACATCAGGACATTTCTTGAAGATGTCCGGCAGGCCATGACCGTTGGCCAGCCCGACACGCGTATGGATACGCGCGGCGTCGACATTTTTCTGGCGCAGCAGGGGCCGTCGGCGTTGACGCGCGTGGATGCCGCGTATCTCCGGAAACGCTTCGAAGAATTCGTCCCATTGTACAATAACATGGCGGCGGCGCTCAACGGGCACGCGCCGGTTTTCGGCAGGGCACGTTTATTGGAGGAGGTCTTTTTCACCCACCTTTTCTTGGGCCGGCGTTTTGACATGAGCGCGGCCCAGGCCCATTGGGCGGTCAATTTGTATCGCCAAAATAATATACCGCAGGGGATAATTCTTGGGTGGCTGGCGCGGCATTCCCTCAAAACGGCCATGAATGAAGAACAGGCCTGGCTGGCTTTTGAGCGCGATCCCAACCTGATGCTGCGCCTGGCAGGCCTGTTGACCGAAGACGCGCACAGCGGTCTGCATCTTGTGTTTTATCGCCTGATTAAAGCTAAAGCATTGAGCAATGTCCAGCATCTGGCTGTCCTGTCAGCCGACGATGAGGACGGCAGGCGGGAGGCATTCAGCCGCGGCCTTTATAAAGTTATCAGAGCGGCCATAGGTTATTCGTATCTGGCGGGTCATCGAATACAGAAACGGATGTTGTCGCCGAAGGAACGGGAATCATTAAGGCAGATATATGCCGCGTTGCTGAATTTTATCCCCTTGGCTGTCAAGGTTGTGCCGCTGCGCGTGTCACGTCCATCGAAACACCGGCGGAGCTTTCCTATTACCCCTGGATCAAAGGCGAATGATGAAAAGAAAAAGGCGCGCCGCGTGGATGAGCGGTTGCGGCAAACGCGTGGATTGAATTTTAATGACCTGCGTAATTTTACCCCACAAGACGTGGACAAACACATCGACGGCGGGCGCAACGGTCCGCGCCTGGGAGACCCGCACGAGGCATTCAGTTTCATTTTGTACATATTAGTGACAGCCGCGGCCGCTGCGGTCATGTGGTTTGTCCGTTCCGTGCGCGCGGAATTGGCCGGAGACCTTAAACAATTGGAAAGATCCAAACGCGACAGCGGAAAGATCAGAATGACGTTTTGGGTGAGCACCCTTGCCGTCGGCGGAGCGGAAAAGGTTGTTTTGGACTTGATGAATAATATAGATACCCGCAGATTTGATATTATCACGGAGACCCGTGACAGCAAAGAAAGATATGATGTCGAGATCACAGGTGCCCAGCGGCGGGGTATGTATTTCATCATCAAACCGCTTCTATATTCAAAATTCAGACAGTATTTATCAAATAGATCGGGGATCTTAAGATTGTTAAGGCTTATGTTGCTTCTCGCCCGGTCCCTAAGGCAGGCGCCCATCGAATATTTTATCCACAAAAATACTCGCCCGCGTATTTATCATATTCACGAGTATGGTATACGGCAATCCGGCAAAAAGGCCATTGCTAAATTGGCGGGCGTTCCCGTGGTCATGACCACTTATCATACTTTTCCAAAGTCAAATGGGCCGATCCGTTCTCTGGATGACATGATCACGTGGGCCAATCATTTTATAACCAGGATAAGTTTTCATTATATCGATGATGTTATTGTGGCGCTGACGGAGGCTGAAAAACAGGAACATATACGCGTGAACCGTGTGCCGGCGGAAAAAATCGTTGTGATACCTAACGGTATTGATCAGCGGCTCTTTATGGAGCAGGCGGACGTTGAAAAGGTTTTGGATGTCAGAAGAAAACTTCATTTGCCGGAGGATGCTTTTGTGGTTGGCGCCGTGGGCCGGCTGTCTTTGGAAAAAGGTCATCGTCATCTGGTGGAAGCCGCACGTATTGTTTTGGAAGAAATTCCGCAGGCGTACTTCCTGATCATCGGCGAAGGCACAGAACGCGGTAACTTGACCCGACAGATCGAGGCGGCTGGTTTGAGGGGAAGGGTCGTCATGCCCGGTGTACAGACCCATGATTCTTTACCCCTGTATCTGGCGGCCATGGATGTATTTACAATGCCGTCGCTGATCGAAGGTCAGCCATTGGCCAAGATCGAGGCCATGGCTTCCGGCAAAGCGGTGATTGCCAGCAAGGTAGGTGGAATGCCCGAAACATTAGATGGCGCAGGAATACTGGTCCCGCCCGCTGACCCGCAGACCCTGGCCCGTGAGATCATCCGTTTGGCCAAAGATCCGGAATTGCGCGCGAGGTTGGGCCGGGCCGCGCGTGAACGCGCACAGTTGTTCTCCGTGGAGAAGATGGTGGAAGATTATGCCCGGCTTTATCAACGGCTGGCGGCAAACCGCGGGATAAGTCTTCAGCCTGCTTCCGCGTCGATCGACAGCGGGCGCAACGGCATGCCGAAACACGAGGAACGGCATATTCCTTACGGAATACATTCAAGGGGGTGGAGAAATAATAACGACGTGGGTCATAACTTATCGGGCGAGTGGTATCGTGCGCCGCATGGCCGGCGCGGTGTCGTTGAAATTTCAATCCCCGTTATGGGTAAGTTCTGGACCAGCATGTGGGCAAGGGGAGATTGGACCGCCTTTGGCAGGGGTTATTTTGGAGAGATGCTCACCTTTTTGGAAAACTTTATTGAGGATGTCCGCCGCCAAAATCCGGCCGCCCGACTTGTGGATTTCGGGACTGGAAATTTGGAGGTGCCACGCATTATACGGGACGCGCTTACCGATTTCACCGTCTATGCATTCGATGTGGCGGACCCAAGTTGGTTGTATCGGCCGGACGCCGATCATTTCTTCAAGACGGATATCGAGGCCGTTGGTTTACTGGATGGTCAAGTTCATGCCGTAACAGCCGTGTATGTTCTGGAATATGCCCGACGGATGGACAATGTACTTCGGGAGATCCATAGAGTGCTCAAACCCGGCGGCCTGGCCGCGATCATCGCCATTCATCCGAGATCAAAACTTGTTGAATTTGCCGCGCAAAACGTCAATAAGGGGGAAACTTGGCTGAAAGAGATGAAGCCGGGACTGCGGGGACCGGATCATCTTGAAATACACAAAGCCGGCATTCTCGCAAGACTGAACATCATCAAATGGCGCCTCGAAAGAGCGGCAGAGATCCCGGATACAGAAGAAGGAATGAACGCATGGCTGCGGCGGCATGGGTTCGTTGATATTAAACTCGAACATCTCCATGATCAGGACAGCTTATTGGCATGGGGTGTGCGTGTGCGCAAGCCCGTTTCGAACCAGTCGCCCGCCGCGCCAAGCGCCTCTGCCAATCTCAGCGGGCTGGATCTGCACAGTCTGCATGATATCACCCACGTCTTCTGGCTGGCGTTGGGGTTTGTCATTGCGATCGTGGCCGCAGCGGTAAAGAGGATCAGAAAAGGACGCCAAGTCCATTATTATCCCACCGTGGATTCATGGCAGGAGCATGAACGCGCTGTGAACTTTCATTCCCATGCCGCCCATAAGACCACGCGGCGCGCGTTAAGGATCATGGACAGTGTCTTTGCGGCCTTTTTGGCCATTGGCATAATTGATGTGTTTCTCGGGGGTCTCGGAATAGCCCCTTTGCTGCGTTTGGTATTTTCGTATCTGTTTGCCAATATTCTGGTGGCGGTCCTTGTCTGGCTCCATGAATTTGTCCATGTGCTTTTCGTCCCGAAAGAGGATAGGACGCTCAAGAACTTCTGGGGGAATATGAGCGGCAGCAATTGGTTGCACCTGGCCTTCCGCAGGCCTTATACGGTCCCGGGTCGTTTACCCTATGTGCAGATCATGAGCGACCTTTCCGATGCGCGCCGGCGGTGGGTCAATTATTCGGCGCTTATCTTTACGTTTTTGAGTTCATCGGCGATCGTTTTTGTCTCCTGGATTCTTTTTACCAGGGGAACATGGCCGATGCCTGCGGGCTTGGCCGCGATAGTGGCTTTTAGATCCGCGTGGGCCGGTGATTTCCGTAACCCCAGCAAGCATACGTTCCACTGGGGCGCGTCCGACCCCGGGCCGACCGGTCCCGCCGATGAAGATATTTTTGGAGATCTGGCACATACTCTGGAGAAATATTTTAACAGTATGGACTTTCCGGACAGCATGGCTGAAGATGCGCGCCATGAATTTTTCGGACGGTTGTTGCAGAACATTGTGGAAGATCGTCGGCTGAAGCACGGCATACTGATGTCGTGGGTCTTGTGGTCGCTGCGTTCTTATGAACATGGCGTGAATCCTCTGGAACGTGTTTTTGACATCCTCGGGACTCCTATGCCGCCGCAAAAAATGATCAGATCGGCGATCCGGGAATTTGAACGGGTGTTGGACAGGGCAACCCACGCGGTCTCTATGCCGGCGCGCGACTATCAAATGGTTGGTGATAGATCAGCCCGTTCGGCTGGCCGGGCGGTCGTCAAAAAGCAGACGCCAAAGCAGGCCCCTGGCCACAGAGGTCCGACGGAAGGCAATATGTCCGGGCTGCTGCCATTGGCAGCGGGAGTTGTTGGGGTAGGGATGACAGTGGTCATCGCCGGATGGATCCTGGCCTCGATATACAAGCCCCAGGTATTGAAATTTGTCGCCGGACGTGCCCCGCCCGGACCTGTCCGCCGCATTGTCTTGTCCGTATTGGGTCGTCTTCTGCCAGAACAATTTATTCCTATTCAGAATCATCTGCGTCGCCTCGTCAAAGGTGATTTTCTTCTTTTGAAATGGCTTCGCCGCAGTACACCCATATTGCTTGATTTGAATACGACGCCGCAGACCGTTGGACCGTCGCCGGATCACGGCACAACAGATCCTGGCATAACGGTCATTCCAACAGATGCCGGCAATCCCAATGCCATGGGAAGTTATGAGGTTCTTTACGGTACACGATTCCTGGGGACGCATGAACATGTTGCGCTCCCGGACAAACGCATTGTTTTATATCAATATGACGAATTACCCAAAGAATTAAGAAACGTTGCCATTGGTCACAGGCGCCAAGAGTTTGTTCGCTGGACAGAGAATAAAATGAGCCAAGCGGTAGGATACGCACATTTTACGACCCGTAGCGCTGGATTTGCTTTGGACAGTGTTGATTTGGCTGGCCGCAGGGTTTTGGATGTTGGGATGGGAGAAGGCACGCTGGCCATTTTGGCCGCCAAGAAGGGGGCCAAGAGCGTCGTGGGAGTGGATGTGTATCCACGCATCATTGATGTTGCGCAAAAGAACGCCGAACTCAACCGGGTTACGTCCCAAGTTCGCTTCTACATCCAGGATGCCAAACAATCAATTCCCGGGGAAGACGGGTCTTTTGATGTGATTATCATGAACGTGCCCCGGTATCAATTCTACGAGTTGGTGGGGGCCCTGATGTTGCGGTATCCCATGGTCCAGACGTTCATCCTGGGCGGCAGTGCGCAAAGCATGGACCGCAGCCGTGTCCTTGATATATCTGACAAAGTTGTCAGACTCTTTCGCCGGCGCGGGTTTGTTTTTACGGCGAAGTTCGTTGACACTATTAACCGTTATTATGACGGGAGGATGTGGAATACCTATATCATCCATTCTCCATCGGTTGAAGCGCCCAATGCCTTGCGGCAGTATATGGGCAGCATGAAGACCGAATTCACGACGGTAGTGATAGTGCTGTCGATGTTCGCATCAGCGCCCGGTCTGCCCGCGGGTGTTGCGGCCGCTGCTGTGCTGGCGGGCCTCGGGTTGTTGGTGCTGGGCATGACCGTAGTCACGGGCCGCGGCAAAAAAGGTCCGAGGGGTCTTTCGTCCAAAAAAGTAAAACTCAAAGCCGTCGCAACGAAGCAACGATATTATCTGATGCGATTTATCCTGACAACGGTGGACAAGGGTGCCCTTGACCGGCTGATCACGCATTTCTCAGCCGTCCAAAAAAGACACGTGTCCGACGTTGGGACGGCCATTAGGCAGATCGTGGAGAAGACAAGAAGCCAATGGAAACCGGACGTCCCCGTCCCCCCAGAGTGGGGTGATATTGGGCGCAAATTTTTTGATTGGGCAAAGGACCAGGAATTCGTGACTGTCCGCACACAACAGATCCGAGAGCGAGCGCAGGAGCTGCTTTCGGGACGTATGCGTGAGTTGTTTGAGGTCCGTGCGGGCCTGGTTTCGTGGCGCAATTTGGGTAAAATGAACTATGACCCGAATTTTTTGACCAGAGCACTGGAGATCATCCGCACCAACCTACCGCTCTTGGATGACGGCCTCATTCCGTCTCCGGGAATGGCCCATGACGACTTGCGCGGAACCAAAGCTATGATCATGGTGACCGGCCGGCGGGTCAGTTGGGAGGGTTCGTTGATCACGGCGGGAATTTTCGGGCTGATCGGTTTGGCGGCAATTGGGGGAAGTTTATCGATGCAAGGGATCGGGCTGGTCGCCATATCAGCGGCGGGCGTATATGTTATTCAAGGGTTGGTCATTATGTTCCTGCCGTTGGCAGTGTCAAGGGCTGGCTCATTATGGGCAAGGACCAGATGGGGCGTCCCCGGTCCGCCTGATTATCCGCTCATCAAGCCACTGCGCGATATGAGATATAACTACTACACGCCCTTCCTTGAAGTAACAGACAGACATCAAATCATCAATGCCCGTCTCCAGGCCGGATTCTTATTCTTACCCCCGTTGCTCCAATGGATCTTTTACCTGCCGATCGGGTTGCTGCGTGCTGTTCATGAACGTCCGGCCCATTGCACGCCGCTGGCACGCCTGCACGAAGCCCACAATGAACTCATCGCTTATCCGTTGGAAATACTGTTCGTCTTTACGGGCGCCATCGGCTATGCCTTTGCCGCGACGCCGGAGGCCCTGCTGGCGGGAATATTGATTGGGCTGTCGATACAAATCATTTTGAGTTGGTGGGGGCATGGCCGGGAACAGGCCTTCCGTGAGGCAGTGCCGGACATCATCTTGAAAGCAGACAGACCCGGGCTTATTTCCCGCCGCGTTGTCTTGCGGACCTTGGTCGCGGGCATAGCAGGGACGGCTGTGATCTGGAAGATGGGAGATCTGCAGGATCCATTAGAAGAACAAACGGCCAAGCAGAGGGGCTATGAAGATTGGTTTGCGGACAGGGACGAGTGGCTGGCCGAGGGGGACATGGTCAACGCCGCGTTGGCCAACCGGCGCGGTGAATTGCTTCGGGCGGCACAGATGGTGCCTGTGATGGCCCAAATGTCTCCGCGGGTTTTTTATACGTGGATAGCGAGTGTCGAGTCACTGGAGTTTTTCCGGGGACGAGCAGAACCAGACGGCAAAATAGCGCGCGGCGAGCTTCAGGCGTGGATTGAGGGATACAGGAACTTAAGCCGGCAGCCCAACACGCCAGCGCCTGATATGAAAACCGTCGAGGAGGTCCAGCAACAACTCCGCTTGCTTGCCGCACAGGTTGCCATAAATCCGCGCGACCGCCGCAACCCCATTCCTGACCGCCGGCCGGAAGCAAGGTCTGTGCTGGACAGGAGGACCATGTTTGCCGTTATGTTAGGTTTGCCCAAACTGCCGCCGGCGCCCGCCCGCTTGATCCTGGATGTGGGGGCTGGTGATGGCCGCACCACACAAGCCTTGGCACTAAGCAACCCGAATGCGCGGATCATCATGATAGACCCCAGCACCAACTCGTTTGAGGCCGCCAAACAGCGTTTGAAAAGTTTCCCGAATGTCGAATTCGTCGGCAGGCATGTTGAACAATGGGACTCATCAGGCCTTGCAGGTTCGGCAGACCACATTTATTTTCTCTTTCCATTTTTTCTGTACAGGCCATATAAGCATCCTATTTCAGCAGATACCGCCCGGCGTATCGCTGAAAAAATTTTTGGATTGTTAATGCCTGGATCAGGCGAGTTTGTTATGGTGACGGAATTTCCGGAAATCATAAGTGTGTTCATAAAAGCGTTCAGAGCCGCCCAACTGCAAGTTGACAGCGAGAAAGTTCCGACGGGGGACTTGGTGCAACATGTTCCTGTTGCGATACATTCCGACATTTATGCCTACATCTCCAAAGCGACGGAGGCACGTTTCAAGACCGTGTTGATCATCCACGCTCGCAAACCGGTCGAGGGCATATCCTCGCCCGCCAAACGTGGCCTTTCGAAACTCACCGTCTTTCTGCTGGCCGCCGGCGCAGGGTTGACGCAGCTGTTTGTTGCCGCGCCGTGGATAGGGCGCGTTCATGCCGTTGGGTTTGCAATGGTCCTGCTGGGTTTTGGCGTGGCGATGCTGGGCGGCAATCTCGCTAAACTTACGCGGGTGCTGAAAAGATGGCGCGAGGTTTCACGTTTTACCGCGCAGGAACGACAGGACTTTACCTTTTTCACAAGAGAAACCATTGATACTTTAGCGGCAGGTCGGCCCCAGAAAGAGCGCGACCGGTTTTTCAAACGGATCGCGTTGAAGCCGTTAACAAAGATCCATATTCTTTTGCGTTATGACAGTCATCTTTGGCGTGACCTATTTTTTGTGGCGATCATATCGGTGTTAGGGGCATTTGAAGGATGGATTTTGGGACGCGCACTATTACATTTTGGCAATACCGGCGTCGCGATCATAACCTGGTTGGGGGGTATCGTATTTGGTACGTTCGCGCTTGTGAGGTCCCGGTTACCGGCGAGATCGTCGGCCAACATCATTGCATGCATAATACCGGGTGGGACGACCATTTTTGTGAATCGCCGGCTCACAGCAGGACGGCGTGACCGATTTGTTGCAGCGGTGCCTCATGAGACGGCACATCTCCTTCATGAGTACGAGTTAGCGGCCAAGGATACGTCGTCTGTCATTCAAGGTGTTGTAGAATTGCTCTGGGGGGAGAAGACCGGCCGAGACACAGTTATTGGTGATCCCGGATGGTACGACGAAGGCCGGCGTCTTGCAACGATCCAGGACCCGGCACAAAGGGAGCGTGAGCTCCTTCAGTTCAGCCGCCGCGAAGCGCACGCAGACGATTGGGCTCAATCGGTGGTCAGCGGCCCGGGCCATCCAGAGCCGGAATCCATGCGTCCCTATGGCGTGGCGTTGGCATCGTATATTTATGAGACCATTGGGAGGCTTCGGCTTGAAGGGGCGCCTTTCCCCGAGCGGTTCGGCGACATCAATCTTTATCTGCGTGCTAACCTCAATTTAGAAACACGGGACATTGCCTCGGTGGAGCAAATTGCCGAGGCCATAGCCCGGACTTCAACGCTCTCTCCGGCAACGGTCGATACGGTCCTTGATAACTTTACGCTTTCTCCGGAAATCCGGCAAGGGGTGGCACAACTCGCGTTGAAGGGGGGGATCGTCTCACATCTGCGGCACTTCGAGGTGCGCCGTAGCAGATCAGCGCCGCCCGCCGTCGTGAGACGATCTCCCGAAGATCCAGGGCACGAGCGCCACAGGAGTTGGGGGAGACAACCCCGACCAAGATGGCTGGGTGGCGATGAGGATGTGGAGTCGGATCCGCTGAATGGTGACTGGGCCATCCCGGCTCTCTTGCGCCACCATCCCAAGAAACCGATTGTGCCGTCCGCGAGCGACGCGAGTCCCGAGCCAAGTCGAAGGGCCGCCGCGCCGTCTGTTTTACCTGCCTCTGATGTACTGGTCGGTCTAAGGACCGCCATGCTGCGACCCGGCGACCGGGTGCTGCATGTCGGATCCGGACGATCCAGACTGCCATTTCTCGACGCGTCATTAGGGGCCTCCGACGTCTTTGTCACCGATGCGCGGCCGGGCAGTCTGCAGGTTGTTGCGCACCCCGGCGTCACATTCATCAGCCGGCCGGTGGACGTAACTCGTCTTAACGAGGACTTGCGGCAGGAGCGGTTTGATCAGATCACGATGTGGAACGTGTTATCCGAGGCGTATTTCCAAGGAGACCGGGCCCATGCGCTCATGGAACTCATCCGGGCATTGCGTCCACACGGGCGTATCTGGGTCACAGATGACCATGTCCGTCTAAGCAATGGGGAAGCGCGTTATGTTCACGACTTGCTGCCGGAGGTTGCTGATGCGATGGGTTATCGTATCAAAGTTCTGGCCGGTCCGAAAGATCTTCCCGGCGCCTACGCGGATGTGCTGGCGTATGAATTATGGCCTGATCATCGCATAGACAAGCTCAAAGGGCTTTCGAAAACCAGCGTCTTTCTGCTGGCTGCCGGCGCTGGGTTGACGCAGCTGTTTGTTGCCGCGCCATGGATAGGGCGGGTCCATGACGCCGGGCTTGCGATGGTCCTGTTGGGTTTTGGCGCTGCGGCGCTGGGGGCCGGTCTGGCCGTGTCTATTAAAGAAAAATTGGCAATGGCCCGGGAACATCTGCCGTGGACCACCGGGGCAGTGGCCGGGGCGCTGGTCATCATACCTTTTCTGAGATGGAACTTTTCCGATCCCGATAATCTTTTGGTCGGGAATTTGATGGTTTGGGCGCAGGTCCTGTTGACCGGATTTTTGAGTGGATTTGGGGTGGAGGCGCGTGGGACGTTTGTTAATTTTATGACCATGATCTTTTTGCCTTTCGTAGAGCTGACCTTGGCGCGGTTGTGGTTAAGGGTGGCGGTCAATAATGTCAGGGCCACGTTCTTCGGCGGCCTTTTCTTTGGCCTGTCCGCTGCATTTTTTGGCTATGCGATCGGACATCCGCTTTTGGACCTGGCGCGCATGGCGTTGGGATCTCCGCCCCAGGACAGCATTTCCAATATCATTACATTTTGGATACGAGGCGGCCAGTTCCTTAAGGTTGCGCCTACGGTGCCGCAATTTTTGGAGGTCGTTGCGGCAGTGTTTGGCGTGTGGTATTTGAGCGAACGGTCAGCCAGGTGGATCGATGGTAAGATTGAACCCCGTTTAAGACGGCGCGTTGAGCGTAGGCGTCTTGCTGTAGAGAAAGCGGTGAGAATCGCAGACCAGGCCGCGCGTCGCGCCGAGCGCCAGGCGGAACGGGCCGTCGAGTCTATCCGAAAGGAAAAACCTAAAAAGAAAATAGTCGCGCCGGCGGTCACCAAAACGGCCGCACCGGCTTCACAGGAGATTATCAAACCAGCCAAAGCGGCAGCGCCGACGATCGCAACACCTATTGAAACAGCCGAACCCGCCTCTGTCGAGGAACCATTTGTTCTTTCCGCACTTTCCATCAGCGATCTTGAATCACCCGATACTGCGGAACCATTTATTCTTACCTCACTGGACATTATTGAGCCCGAATTTGATTTTGAATTCAATGTTGCGCTAGGATCGGCCGAAGAACCTTATACCGGTCAATCCAATCTTGATTTTGAAACGCCGATGCCGGAATCGGCACCGGCGCCGTCAGCCGCGGATGAATCTGTAGCGGAAGACCTCGACTCCTGGTTGGGGGACGATGAGTTGGGACGTGAGATCGCCGCGCGTTTAGGTCAGATGCCCGTCGAAGAAGTTGAAAGCCTTCTTGATCTGGTTTGGTCCGATCCCTCTCTTTCATATGCCGAAAAACGGCAAATGCTGGCGGATCTTCTACCGAAAGAGAATATTTTGATAGAACAGACCTTAAGGTTTGATCTTGGTCGTGATCCCTTGGGCTTAAGTTTGATCGTATGGCTCGAAACCATGACGGTCCCGGAGATCCAACAACGTTTTAAGGATATCCATGGGCGCAAGGCCCTGATTAAAAAAGTACTTCAGAGATCAATGAATCCCCAGATGGCAGAACTGATCGCGGATGCTGCCAGACGTAGCGGCCAGCGGCCGCTGATTGTTATTGAGCGCGTCGCCGACATATTGGGAAAAGGGGCGGCCAAGCGCAGTGTTCAAGCCGTAGTGGAGCAGATACGCTCCCCATCTTCCGACGATGACCTCATTCGGTTCGCTTCGAAACTCAGCGCCCTCCTGCTGGCCGCCGGCGTGAGCCTGTTCGGCCTCGGCCTCAACATCCCTGTTCACGTCCAGGAATGGTTCCACACCGCCGGGCTTGCAATGGTCCTGCTGGGTTTTGGCGTGGCGGTGCTGGGCATGGCCGTCGCGCAGTCCCCATCTACGGTGATGCGCATCCGCGGCGAGCTGGCTAAGCGGCAAGCCCAACATCCGGAGGAACTGATCAACGTGACGGCCATTGCTAAAGTGCTCCATCTTAGTCGTCAGGCAATTTATGACGCCTTCGAACGTGATCCCGCACTGGAGAAAGAATTCCGGCGTGCCCACCACGCCTCTGCGCAAGCCCAGATACGCCGCCGTCCAACCCGGTCTCGGGTTGGCTCTTCGGACGCGCGGTTGCGGGCGTCCAACCGAAACCTGCTGCAGGCGCAACGAGCGCACAGTCGGTCCATGGGCGCACGGCTGCGGCCTGCTGTCGGGAAAATTGTTGCGGCGTATCAGGAGCGGCTCCTGACCCTGGATTGCCGATTAGACGCCACCACGGCCGCACTCGAGCATGGCCCCCCCGCGCTCGCCGCCATCCAGTCGGAGGTCGTGGTGGACTGGACGTTCTCTCGCGATCGCCGGCGCGATGATGCCGTGCGGCAATTCCTGGCCTCCAAAGGCGTTGTCACAGGCGGCGATTTGCTCGCCGTATATGGAAAACTGCGTCGTTACTACGCTGCGGATAGGCGGTTTCGGCTGATCCGGGCGGCCCTGCGGGAACGGATCGGCCCCGCGTTTCTGGATGATTGGACGTTTAAATCAAATTTACAGTTCGATGCGAGGATCAAGAAGGTGCTCTTTACCGCCCAACCGCCCATCTTCATCATGCAGCAGTTGCTGGCGTGTACGGAGGCTGATCTCCAGGATCTGTCTCTGGGTCCCACGATCATCCGGGCGATCCAAGCCGCGCTGCGCCGGCACGGGCGAACGTTGCACCAGAACGCCGCCGCACCGTCCGGCGGTACGGCCCTGCTTGCCGCGGCAGACAATTCTCAGCGGATAGTGTGCCGCATTGGGATCATCGGAGGCACCGGTTGGGTGGGATCACAATTCACCCGGTGGCTGTTGCGAAAAAGCAACAGGACCATTGATGTGCTGGTGCGGCCCGGCAGCCCAAGGATCGCTTCGATCCCTAATTCACCAGCCGTCCATCTCAGGACAGCGGCTTTGCTGGACCTTGATGAGATGGGATCGTGGGTCAGAGACAATGACGTCCTTTTCGATTTTGCGGCTTGGTCCAATCTTCCGCCGGAACCGTCCGATCAGGAGAAATGGCAGCTAAACGTCCTTGCGCACGCCTATCGCGTCGCCTTAGCCGGGCGTCACGGCACGCACATCATCTTTCCTTCCTCATCCACGGTGTACCGTCTGCATGCCGGCGATGCGGATCCACCGCTCAAAGAGGACGATCTCCGGCCGGATCCCGTTGTTGATCAGTTCATTCAGGTTACCGTCGAGCAATTCAGCGCTTATGCCACGGGGGTTTTGGGTGGTGCGCCGCAGCGTGACGAGGAGTTCATCAAGGACTTTTTGTATGACCATCCGGTGCCTGCGAATGTCAGCTTTTATCCTTTAAGCAAACTGATCGCAGAGCGGCTGGTCTTGGGCCATGAGCATGCGTTGGTCTTGAGATTCCCCGAGGCCTATGGACCGGGGGAAACCGCGCACAAAGCCATCCCCAATATGTTGCGGGCGATCGTGGAAGGCGCAATGCAACTGGGGGTGCGGGACGACCAGAAGCAGTTTATATTTATTGAAGATGTTTTCAGGGTGTTGGAAGTAACCATGGATGCGCGCGTGGACCCGGCCAGGCGCGTCATGAATGTGCCCGGTCCCCAAGTCCTGGATACGTTTGCGGATGTGATCCCGGAGATCCGGCGTATCACCGGATCCACGATCCAATTTAACAGGGTCACCGGTTTGCAGAATCCTGCCATGGACGGCTCGAGACTGCAAGAACAACTGGGTGTAGTGCCAGGTGTTTTGTTGGAGGAGGGTTTAAGCCACACCTATGCCTGGTGGCAGTCTCGATCATCCCATGCCGCGCCCACCGACGCCGCGCCAGCCGTCAGTAAGATGGGCCTTTCGAAACTCAGCGTCTTGCTGGCAGCTGTGGGCGTGGGCCTGTTCGGCCTGGGCCTCAACATCCCTGTTCACGTCCAGGCATGGTTCCACACCGCCGGGCTTGTAATGATCCTGCTGGGGGCGGGCGTGGCGGTGCTGGGCATGGCCGGTTATAAGGGCAAGTCGTTCAAACGGTGGAAGAGAGAAAAAGATTTAAGGTATAAACACGGCGGCGCGGCTTTCCGGGCGTTGGTACCGACGGGCATGGCATTGCACTTTACGGGGCTGGTCAGCGGGATCCGGCATCTTCGGATGTCGGCGCTGCCGCATATGGGATGGTGGCCGGCGCTGGGAATGACGACTGGGATCCTGCTGGCTTCATTAGGATGGTCCATAGCCGCTTCGTGGGTCGTCGAAGCAGACCAGCACAGACAACAGCAGAAGCAATCCAGGCTCAGATTTTTTGGAGGGGTAGAACATTTACCGTACATGACGCCAATTGCGATAGGCACACTGATGGTAGTTGTCTTTCAGTACATGGCCGTGTCAATTTTAGTAGAACGGGGCGTTTCGGTTGTTTTGAGTACTGCGGAGGTCATGGGCAGTATTGTTGGTTTGTGGGGTATTTACAAAACTGCGCGGACCAGATCCGTTCTGGCCATGTTCATATTAGCCGGCCTTTACGCGTGGTGGTTCGGTGTTCCGTTCTCGGGGTTATTGGCGAGGTTGGGATGGGTCGGTATCGTCGCGGTCTTGGCCGGCGCGGCAGTGCCGCCGGACCGGAAACTTATTGAAAGCCTGACCGGTCAGGGGAATACGCTTAGGCGCAGCGCCCTCAAGTTCAAGGCAGACCGTCGATTTAAGGATGTCAGGACGGCGTCGCAACAGGCCGAGGGGATGTTCCTGGAAGCTGTGCGTCTTGGCCAGGATGACCCCAGCACCCTTATGGCCCGTCATGCCCTCGGTCAGCTTTATTATGACCGAGGGGCTTATTATCGGGGCATTGAAGTTTTGGAAGAAGCCCTGGACCTGATCGGCCGGTTTCGAGACGCGAATCCACAGGCAAGGCGATTGATGAAATTTTTAGCCGGCCAGGAATCTCTTATGCTGGTGACTCTCGCCGGCATGTTGCTGAAAAACTGGCGCCTCCAGGAGGCTTTTAAGATCCTTACTGCCGGTGATCCGGCCGTTCTCAAACCGCAGTTCATGGAAAGTCCGGGCGCCCATCGCATCCTTGCGGATGCCTTGATCCAGGCCATGCGTCCTGCCGAGGCCATCAACGTCCTGACCACCAACGGCATTCACCTGAAACCTCTGCTGGCGCGGTACCCCGGATTCTCCCAGCGGCTTCTTGATACTGCCCTGTCCCGGATCAGAGACCAAGGGACGGTCAAGCCCGTTGACGGGGACATTCAATTCTGTCCTCTTGAGATCATAGACATGGCCAGAGCGCTTGCTCAAAAGAATAACCTTAACGTGGGCGATCTCATCCGGGAAGGGATCAAGGGTCTTCGTGAGGCGGACCGCACATACGATCCTAAAAAAGGAGATTCCTTTAAGACGTTTGCGTTAAAAAGGGTCCGGGGTGCCATGAAGGATTTCATCCGTCGCGATCGTGCCGCGCGTCAGTATGGCGGCGGATCCGTGCCGGATCGCGCCTCCGGCGGGAAATGGCCCGGAAAATGGCAGAGGTCCTATGACCGGATCCAGGAGCAGGTGACCCGCTGGACGGGCAATAAGGCATTGGGCTGGTGGGCGGGACAGGCGTTGGCGCCCGGGTTCACGGAGTCCGTTGTTTTTGTCGGCGGCACAAGCCTGTTATTGAGTTTGGGGGCAAATGCCCTGAAAAGTTGGGCTTTTGGTCTGCCGCTGGCCATGGCCCCGCCGGTGTTGCTCACCCTTGTCTTTACTCCGTTCCTTCTTTTTGCGTGGCGCCGTTTCCACGGACGGCAGAATCTCTTCGCGGCAGACCTTGCCCTCATCAATCATCTTTCGTTATATAGAGCCGGCTTGACCGTTTTTATTTTGGTCCTTGCACATGCGGGCAGCATGCTTGTCATCGGTTCATATCTGACGGCCCTTTGGATCTCGCATACACCGGTTAATGCCAGGCATAATCCTTTCCGCGGTGACCACGGCCATGATTTACACAATTTTCCGGTTGCACGGTGGCTGCGCGAGAGGCGGGGGCGCATGACATTGCGGGACAATGAGGGCAGGGTATTTGAGTTTCGTTATTCGGGGCCGTTCCCTGTCTTTTTTGACCACCAGCATTTGCTGACCATCTTCCATGACGGCCGCCAGATCGGTTACGCGCATTTTATGGTCAAAGGCGGTCAGGCGCGGATGTCCACTACGTTCGGGGGACGTCCGGCCATCATGGTGGATAAAGCCCATCGCCACCGGGGCCTCGGCAGGTCTTTGATCATGTTGTTGTCGCAGTTGGCGGGGGCGTCCGGAGCGAAACGTGTTCTGGCAAAGGATGTGCTGCCTGAAGAGACGGGTTTTTATGAAGCCCTCGGTTTTCAGAGGGTTCCCAGCGGCCATGCGTGGCGTTTATCATATGAGCTGTTGTCGTTTGAAACTTTTTCCATGAGTAAAATTTTATCGCCCGTCGCTGCACCGCTTGTGGCGGACAAGAGCGATCCACAGGGAACAACTTTTTTTGCCCCTGTATCGGTTTTGGCCCTGACTGCGCGGTCCTGGGCGCCACTTTTAGGATTGTCACCGGAGGCCGCGCTTCTTATGCAAGCGATCGGATTGGCGATAGGGCTGGTAGCGATGGCGATATGGTTTTATGTCCGGGGAAGATCAGTGCTTGGCCTTGGAGTCATGCCTGTTGCCGTTAATGGCAATGGCACCGATGACCAGAGCAAAGCAAATCATAAAAAGATAGGACCATTCAAGACCGATCATAAGACACCCCTTTCATTATTCAAAAGCATTATAGCAGCGGCAAATAGGATTAAAAAGCAAAACCATCCCATTATAAATATTTCCCAAAAGATCGTGCGGGCGACCACCTGGCCGAAAACAAGCGTCACGGCCGCCAAATTGCCAAGGTTGAAGAACGCTTTGCTTAATTCTTTGCGTTGGGTGGGATTGAATCTGATGCTGAACAACATGACAGGCCTCCTGCGGATTATTTTGGGGAGATGGATTGGTACAACAAGCGTGGGGAACGCTTGGATGAAACGATTCAATGTAACATCCGGATATGGTTTTGTCAATATTGCGGCCTCGGCCGTTGTGATCACCTTTGGCCTGTTCGCCGCTGCGTCTGCCCTGACCCCGAGTGCCAGTGTGGTTCATGACATCGGCTGGGGCGGTGTTCTGGCGGCTGGGATCGCTGCGGTGACCATCGCAGCAACGGTCAATGGTTGGCTAAGGCGGTCACCCGACAGGATGGTCAAGGTCGCGGGACCTCCACAGATCGCCTGGTCGAGACATATGGATATCGGACAGATGCAGCGGACCGTTTTCCGTGGTCCATCCGGGTCCCTTGAGCGTTTGCTTGGCGAGGTCCTGGCTGTTCACAAGCCGGTCGTTGATGCCGGATCCGGCGAGAGCGGTGCGCTGGAGGGTGTTTCTCAAGCAAGCGCCGGGGCCGTCGTGTTTCACAACCCGTCCCCTGATGAGCCGACATTGAAGGATTTCGCAAGGGCATTGTACGTGCTTGAGCCGGGCGGATGGTTCGTTGTTCACCTCAGCGGTGGTTTTTTTGACCAAGAGAAGAGATTGGTCCAGATGTTGTATCAATTCAGCCGCGCGCGGGCGGGTTTCAGAGAACTTGTCGTTCTTGGGTCGCCGCGTCAGGAGGACAGGGAAGTATTCTTGCTGGCGCGTTATGGCGGCGGCAATGTACGGTCATTGTCCGCCGGGAAAGGCAGATCAGTGCTTGGTCTTGGAGTTCAGCCGATTACTGTTGATGGCGAGGAACAGCATCAAGGTAGCAAAACAAGCCAAGAAGATCATGTAGGGAAGGATTGGATTCATAGTGCTCTCCTTGTTTCAGACACATTACCTAACAGCATTATAGCCGATGCAAAGAACATCGCAAGGCAAAATACTCCTAATATAAAGATCGGAGCATCGAATGTTCCCAATACAACTTGGCCTATGATCAATCCGGAAAAACACAAATTACCGGAATTGAACAGAGCTTTTCCCATTTCCTTCGACTGGACTTCGTTGAACTTGAGGTTAATACTGAACGGCGGCATGACAGGTCTCCTGCGGTTATTTGGGGAGAGAGTAGTTGGTACAACAAGCGCGGGGAGCGCTTCGATTGAATTTAATGTAGCATCGGCCGGTGGCTTTGTCAATATTGTTCTGGTGTTGAGCCTTGGGCTTGCGGCCGCGCTGGCTCCCCACATTGCGTATTTGCTTGGTGTTTCTACGGGGCTTGTCCCGCTTGGCGCAACTATACTGATCGTACTGGCGGGGACCATATTTAGTATATGGATCATCGCCGGCCGGAGTGCGTTATCACGATTAGTCTTGTTTGTCAGATACGGCCTAAACCTGATTGGTTTTTTCCTCTTTGTCGGTACGCAAAATTTTCTTGTTTACAGCGTTTTACTTCTACGCGCGACAGGATGGGCATATTTGCCTGCTTCAGTTGGAGATGTGGTGAAGGCGGCGATAATTTGGGTGGCGTCAACGGTGATTCTGTTGGTAGCGGGTCAGTGGATGACCCGTTTTATTGAGGATATGGGGGATCGTGTTGGAACGTTTATGACATGGTTTCGGTCGGACGAAATCAAACAAGCGAAGGCTGAGGAGGTTTTTCAAGAGTTCAAACGCGATGGGATTGTTCGTGTCCGTTGTGATCCACGTCTGGCCGCTGGTTTGCGTCTGGTTTCTGGCGTTGAGCCGACACAATTCTACGAGCAAGTCCAAGAGGGAGGTCGGGATTGGACGACCGGAACGATTCTCTTTACGCCGGCGTTGACGGTCTCCAAACAGGTGATACGTTATCTCATCGTGCGCCGTGCCCTTTCGGCATATTACGATGCAACACAGGGATCTTTGCATCAAAACAATCTTCTTGAGTTTCCATTCTTGGGGGGAGACCTTTTTTGGCCGTTATGGGGAGACTGGGAGTCTTTGAAGCGGGGATACCGCTATCCGGTGATGATTCCGTACATTTTACTTCATCAGGTTTTCGTAAGCTCAGTTGCTCTTGTGGGCTTTGTCTTATTGTGGATAAATCCGTCAATGGAGATACTTTTGACTGCAGGATCCGGTAGAAGTGAAGTAACGCGAAGGATTTTTTGGCACGTTAAGCAGTTTATTTTTCGATATCCGGTGGAGGACGGTCGCATCAGGTCCTGGTTAAGGGGCAGGCATCTTTTCAGTTTTGCCTTCCCTCTGGCTCTGACATTTCCGCTGTGGGCAACACCGCAGCACCTTGCCGTGCTCACAGCCATGGGGTTGTTGATCGTGAAGGCGGTTTTGTTGACGGGTATTGTGGCAGGAGCGGTGTGGCTTTTTCACCGCGCCGGGCAAAGAAGATCAGTGCTTGGCCTTGGAGTCGCGCCTGTTGCCGTTAATGGCAATGGCACCGATGACCAGAGCAAAGCAAATCAGAAAAAGATAGAGAAAAAGGGGACACCATAAAGTGTCCCCTTTTGCCCGGAATAGGACATTTCTACTTTGCCTTTACAGTGAAGCCTCTGTACCTTGACACTCGCCCGTCGGGGTGTTATACTTTGGCCACAACTATGATTAAATCCATTTCTTTCATCGCGTTATTGTTCTTTCCTGTTTTGGGCATTGCCCAGGAGATCACAGCTCCGCCCATGGTCGTCGTGCCGCGCCTCATGAATTTTTCCAAAGACGTTGGGGCCGCCAACACCGTCATCACCGGCAAAGAACACCAGAACCGCGCCATCGCATTTTCCATCCAGCGGTTGATCGATGAGAACGCCGATCTTCTTCAAACCGTCCAGGAACAGACGCGCACCATTGAAACATTGCGCGGCCAGGTGGCCGATTTCAACGAGCGCGTCTACAATGCCAGAGAGCTTTTCGTTGATCTTGAGAAGTATAGCCAGTTAAGAGAAACCCTGTTGGGTTATCAGGCCCAGATCGTCCAACGCGACCGTTTGCTGGCCGAGCGTGACGCCCAGATCAGCGCTTTGCGCGGCCATGTCCAAAAGACCGGTGAAATTTTCGACCAGGCCGTGGACGCGGCGTACGAGGCAAAAAACGCGCTTTTGGACCGGCAATCCCGTCAACTCATAGACCTGAAAACGGAATTGGTCCGGACAAAGGAACAGTTGCAGCGGGCCCAGGCCGGCCAGCAGGGGTCCATCGACGCTTTCGCCGGGGATGTGGCGCGGCTTAAGAAAAAAGTCGCTTCGGGGGTCGTATCCGGTGAGGAAATGGTCAAGATGAAAGGCGACATGGCGGCGTTGAACTATCAACTGGAAATGGCCCGCCAGGACCTTGAAGAGAGCATCTCTCTTTATGAGCAATTGGCTGTCCAACACAAGAAAGACATCGCGCTGTTGGAAGAAAAAGCCGTTTTGACCGACCAGAAAATCCAAAAGGCCGTAACGGATGCCCGGAATGCCGAGAAAGATGAGACAGCCGAACGTTTGGTGCAATTCCAGGGACGGTTAAAAGAGTCCCTCGATATCAATGAAGACCAGCAGCATAAGATCGCCGTTTATAAAACGCGGGTGAAAGCGTTTGAAAAAGACACCAATGCCAAAGAGTTGAGCGCTTCCATGATGCAGGCGATCATTGACCAGAAGAACGCCGATTACACCAATACGACGGCGGTATTCACGGCGAAGATAGACGGCCTGCAGGAACGTCTGGCTGTGGCGGAAGCAAAACTGAAGACGAGCGTGCCCCAGGAGGATTTGAACAGGATCCAGGCCATGCTCAAGTCCTCGCGCGAGGAAATAGCGTCGCTGGCCAATACGCTCAAGGACAAAGATGCCGGCATCGCGAAAATGCGCTCGCAATTGGACTCCAACGCCAAAGAATTTTCAGCCCAATTGGCCCAACTGGAACGCTTTAAAGCCCAGATCGATGACAGCCGTAAAAAGATTGAGACCATGGGCAAACAGATCGCCCGTTTGAAAATGCAGCTGGATGAATCCCGGAAAAAAGGCCGCTAGCGGCTTTCCCGCGTAAGCCGCTCCGCGATCCACATGCGGATCAATGTCAAATACCCCAGACCTTTCTTGGCCGCGGATTCTTTCAGGGAGGCGATCATGTGGTCATCAACCCGGAGGGAGATGAGTCGTTTGCGGGGCTTGCGAAAATGCACATCTTTGACTTCCACAAGATCATCTTCAAACTCGGTTATGGAATGGGTCTTCCAAAACTGGACCTCCTCATATTCTGACTTGAATCTTGGAATAGTTTTTCGTTTGGTTTTCATATTATATTATCTCCTGTAGAACCGCTTACGTTCAGCTTGAGACATGTCCCAGGCTGTGATCACCCGCACGGTTTCCTTTTTCATAAGATCGGCAATAATGGTCAAGTAACGGCCGCCATCTGTTCGACCTAATAAGCAATATCTTCCTAAGCCGGTTTTAAAAATAAGAGGGTTGTTATAACAGGCCTCTTCTGCTTCATCAGGCGCTACGTGGTGCTCAGTAATATGGCTGATGTTGTTAAGGTCCCATTTAAAGAACTGAAAGAACATTTGTATCTCCTAAAGTATATATGTATATACAAAAGATGTCAACATTATTTCATCCTGTCTAATGTTCTATAGCCAATCGCCTCGGCCAAATGCGCGGGATTTATCTCGTCGCTGGCGTCCAGGTCGGCCACAGTGCGGGCCACTTTCAGCACGCGGTCATGCGCCCGGGCCGAGAGCCCCAGGCGCTCGGTCGCTGCTTTCAGTAAATCTTTGCTTTGCTCGTCTAAAACGCAATATTTTTTAATGTCTTTACCTGTCATCCCCGCGTTGTGACCCACACCGCTGTCCTTAAAGCGTTCGTGCTGGACCATTCTCGCCCGGCTGGTGCGTTTCTTGACGCGCGCCGAGGGCTCGGGTTCGGCGGTGCCCCACAGATCTTCGTTTTTCAGCGCCGGCACTTCCAGATGGATATCAATGCGGTCCAGCAAAGGCCCGGAGATCTTGTTGAAATACTGCTCGATCTGTGTCGGCGCGCACACGCATGTTTTGCGGTGGCTCATGCGCCATCCGCACGGGCAGGGGTTCATGGCCGCCACCAGCATGAACCGGGCGGGAAAACACACACTGCCTTTGGCGCGCGCGACCGTGACACATCCGTCCTCCAGCGGCTGGCGCAGGGCTTCCAGCGCATGCCGGCTGAATTCCGGCAATTCGTCCAGAAAAAGCACCCCGTTGTGCGCGAGGGTTGTTTCGCCGGGCCGGGGGATGGACCCGCCGCCGACGAGGGCGATGTCCGAGGCCGTGTGATGGGGATTTCTAAGCGGCCGCTGGCGCATGATCACCAGAGGATGTTTTAAAAGTCCCATCACCGAGTGGATCTTGGTGGTTTCCAGGGTTTCCTGGCGCGACATGTCCGGCAAAATGGTCGGCATGCGTTTGGCCAGCATGGTTTTGCCGCTTCCCGGCGGCCCTACCAAAAGAACATTGTGCCCGCCTGCCGCGGCGATCTCCAGACCCCGTTTGGCATGGGCCTGGCCTTTGACGTCGCAAAAGTCCATGTCCCAGACCCAGGGGGTTTCGGCACTTTTGTCGTCGGGATCAAAAGGCGGGATGCTTTCCATACAGGTCAGAAAATGCACGACTTCTTTCAGGCAGGCGGCGGGGTAGACCGCGACACTCCGGGGCAGGGCGGCTTCACGGGCATTGGCCGCGGGCACGACCAGTCCCTTGAGGTTTTGACCCTTGGCCTTTAAGGAAGCGGCCAGGGTGCCGTGCACGGCATGGATATTTCCGTCGAGCGAAAGTTCTCCCAAAAACGCGAAGCGGTTTAAGGGCTCAAGAGGGACCTGTCCGCTGGAGGCCAAAATGCTCAAAGCAATGGCCACCTCGAAATTCGGGCCTTCTTTTTTGGTGTCCGCGGGCGCCAGGTTCACTGTGATGCGGCCGGAGGGAAAATCAAAACCGCTGTTCTTGATGGCCGAACGCACCCGTTCGCGGCTTTCGCGCACGGAGCTGTCCGGAAGCCCCACCACCGTGAACAAAGGAAGGCCGGGGCCGCAATCCGCTTCAACGGTGACCAAATACCCGTCCAAGCCGGCAATGCCGAAGCTGAGAGTTTTTGATAACATCAATAGGACCAATGATTTGGGGAGATTTGAAGAACTACGCGCCCACGGGGAATGGGCGCCAAAGCATTTCTTGCTTTTTAAGGAAGCAAGATTATAATACAACCTAACAAAATTATCTTTTTCCGTCAATACTTTTTATGCCACCCCACATCCAACACGATTTTTGGTCGGAGGTTTTTCATAACCATATCCTGATGAGCACGCTGACGGTTTGGGTGTTGGCCCAGGTCGCCAAGGTCATTGTCGGGTTCTTTCAGGAGAAGAGGTTTAATTTCCGGTGGTTCATCGGCACCGGAGGCATGCCGTCCAGCCATGCCGCCGGGGTTTCAGCTTTGGCCACTTCCGTGGGCTTGCAGCAGGGGTTTGACAACGTGATGTTCGCCCTGGCAGCTTCTTTCGCCATGATCACCATGTTCGACGCCCAGGGGGTGCGCCGTTCAACGGGACAGCAGGCGTGGATCCTCAACAAGATGATGGACGACATCTATTGGAAGGGCCAGATCGAGACCAAACGCCTCAAAGAGTTCGTCGGACATACACCCGTCCAGGTCCTGGCCGGGTTTGTTTTTGGGATCGTCTGGGCGATCATTTTGTATTAAGGAGATCTTTTATGAATCAGCGTTGGATCATTGCCATTGTTGCGGTCGTTTTTCTGGCCGGCATAGGCCTTGTCGTCGTCGGCAAATACAAACCGGGCGGGGAAAACAGATCATCCGGGGCTTCAACGGCTTCCGTCGGCCAGATGCTGGGCCAGGCTGCTCAATACGAGGCCGAGGGAGATCCACTGAAAGCCAAAGACCTGTACGCCCAGGTGGTCAGCGACCATCCTGACTATGACAAGATCGAGGAGGTCCAGGACCGGCTGGGCGCCTTGTCCATCGTCCTCATCACATCCAACACGCCGACACCCCAGACGGTCCTGCACGAGATCGTGCCCGGGGATTCTTTAGGCAAACTCGCCAGGCAATACAACACGACGATGGAATTGATCAAAAAAAGCAATAACCTCAAAAGCGACGTCATCCGCGTCGGGCAGAAACTGCGCGTCTGGACGGCGCCGTTCACCGTTTTGGTGGACAAGTCCCGGAATATCCTCATCCTTAAGACCGCGGAAGAGGTGGTCAAGGTGTACCATGTTTCGACCGGGGCCGGCAATTCCACGCCCATCGGTCATTTCAAGATCGCCGCCAAACTCGTCGATCCCGTGTGGTTCAAGGCGGGCAGCAAACCCATCCCTCCGGAAAGCCCGGAAAATGAACTGGGCAGCCGGTGGATGGGATTTGCCGAGAACCCGCAGTACGGCATTCACGGCACCATCAAACCCAATCTGATCGGCCAGCAGGCGACCGCCGGGTGTGTGCGTCTGGTCAACCACGACGTTGAGGAACTTTTTGACCTGTTGCCGCCCGGCACGCAGGTGACCATCCAGGACTAAGACATGGCCGCGTTGGATTTTGAAAAACCGATCGTCGAGTTGGAATCCAGGATCGAGGACCTGCGCAAGATGAGTTCCCGGCGCGTCACCCTGGAGCCTGAGATCAAGCGTCTGGAAAGTAAACTCGCGACACTCAAAGATGATGTCTATGCCCATTTGGACCCCTGGCAAAGGGTGCAGATCGCCCGCCATCCCAAACGGCCTTACACGTTTGATTATATCCGTCTGATGACCGAGGATTTTCTGGAACTGCACGGGGACCGTTTATTTTCCGACGACGCGGCCCTGGTGGGCGGTTTCGCGAAGATCGACGGCATCAAGATCATGGTCATGGGGCACCAGAAAGGCCGCGACGTCAAAGAGAATGTCATGCGCAATTTCGGCTGCGCCCACCCGGAAGGGTACCGCAAGGCCATGCGCCTGATGAGATTGGCAGAAAAATTCCACGTCCCCGTCGTGTGTTTGATCGATACCCCGGGCGCCTATCCCGGGATCGGCGCTGAACAGCGCGGCCAGGCCCAGGCCATTGCCGAAAATTTGAGGGACATGGCCGGCCTCAAGACCCCCATCGTGGCGGCGATCATCGGCGAGGGGGGAAGCGGCGGGGCCTTAGGCATCGGTGTGGCCGACCGCGTCATCATTTTGGAACACGCGTATTATTCCGTTATTTCTCCCGAGGGCTGTGCCTCCATTTTGTGGCGCTCTTCGCTCAAAGCGCCCCTGGCGGCTGAAGCATTGAAAATGCACGGCGAGCACTTGATCAAGTTCGGCATCGTTGATGAAATTATCCCCGAGCCCCTGGGCGGCGCCCACCGCAACCCGGCCGAGATCGCCGCCGCTCTTAAAACCGTCCTGGTCAAACACCTCAAGAAATTGTCTTCCCTATCCCAAGAAGCCCTGCTGGAGGCCCGGTATAAAAAATACCGCGCCATCGGCGAATTCACGGAAAAATAATGGTTCGACTCGCTGCGCTCGCTCACCACAAGTTGCAGGACATTCGCGATTTTTCCTTTGAGGAATTCTCTGCCTATCTGGTTTCCATTGGAGAAAAACCGTTTCGGGCAGGGCAGGTGTTTGAGTGGATTTACAAGAAAGACGCATCCGCTTTTGAGGACATGACCACCTTGTCCCAGCCGCTGCGCGCGCGTCTGGCCGCTGATCTTAAGTTTACGCCCGCCGTCATTGCCGATCAACAAAAGTCCGAGGACGGCACCGCCAAATTCCTTTTTGAATTATCCGACGGCCAGCATGTGGAGGCGGTCTTGATCCCCACGGCCGCGCGCACGACCGCGTGCATCTCCACCCAGGTCGGCTGCAAGTTCGGCTGCCGTTTTTGCGCCAGCGGTGTTGCCGGCTGGAAACGCAATTTGTCCACGGCCGAGATCATGACCCAGGTGCTTTACGTCAAGCATGCCGCGGGTAAAAAAAGGCCGTTGACCCACATTGTCTTCATGGGCATCGGCGAGCCCATGGACAATTATGATGTTTTGCTCAAAAGCATCCATTTGATCAATTCCGACAAGGCCGTTAACATCGCGGCCCGCCGCATCACGGTGTCCACCAGCGGTGTCGTTCCCAAGATCTTAAAGTTGGCCGAACAGGATCTGCAGATCGAACTGGCCATTTCCCTGCACGGGTATGACAATCCCTCACGCGACGTGCTGATGCCGGTCAATAAGAAATATCCCATTGAAGAATTGATCGCGGTCTGCCGCGCTTATGGCGCCAGTAAGAGAAGGCAGATCACGTTTGAGTATATTTTGATCAAAGGCGTGACCGTCACGCCGCAGGCGCCGGCCGCGCTTAAGAAATTGTTCAAAGGCCTTTTGTGCAAGATGAACCTCATTCCCTACAATCCCGTCGCAGAATTTCCCCACCAGTGCCCCAGCCATGCGGAAATGCTGGCGTTCCGTTTGGAATTGGAAAAAGCGGGCATCCACGCCACCATCCGCACGCCCAGGGGCAAGGATGTCAACGCCGCCTGCGGCCAACTGCGCCACGCGCATCAAGGCGGGCAGACGAATTTTGACAAAAATGGATGAGGATGATATAGTGACCTTCTTTTGCGGGGCTGTAGCTCAGTTTGGGAGAGCGCTTGCATGGCATGCAAGAGGTCAAGGGTTCGATCCCCTTCAGCTCCACCAAAATTTTTGCCGAGGTGGCGGAACTGGTATACGCGCTGGTCTCAAAAACCAGTAGCCTCACGGCTGTAAGGGTTCAACTCCCTTCCTCGGCACTTTTTACGGCATTTTATTTGTAAACCTTCCTCACCCAATCCGGTTGACAATCCAGCCATAATCTTTTAGCATAATCGGTATGGACCCCGTTTATCTTGACCATGCCGCGACAACACCCTGCGACCCGCGGGTCGTGGAGGCCCTGCGTCCTTATTTTTATGAGGCCTTCGGCAATACGTTAAGTCCGCACGCCTTTGGCCGGCGTAGCCGCAAGGCCGTTGAGGATGCCCGTGAAATATTGGCCTCTTTTTTGGGCGCCCAGCCGACGGAGATCGTTTTTACGTCATCCGCCACAGAATCCAATAATCACGTCATTTTAGGCGTTGCCCGTGCTTTGAAGTCCGAAGGCAGGCATCTCGTTGTTTCCGCCATTGAGCATCATTGTGTCCTGGAACCGGCCCGCCGTCTGATGCAGGAGGGATGCGAGGCCACGTTCGTGTCCCCGGACAAGGACGGTATCATTTCTCCCACGGCCATTGAGCAAGCCCTGCGTCCGGACACCATTTTGATCGCCGTGGCCCACGCCAATAATGAGATCGGCACCATCCAACCCATCGCGGATATCGGACGCATCGCCCGTAAAAGAGGTATTTATTTCTTAGTGGACGCGGCGCAGACCATCGGACATATCCCCGTATCTGTTACCGGCATTCCTTGCGATCTTCTTTCTTTTTCCGCCCACAAATTCTATGGTCCCCAGGGCGTCGGCGCTTTGTATATGCGCAAAGGCATTGACTGTCCGCCTTTGCTGTTAGGCGGGGACCATGAACGCGGCAGCCGCGCGGGAACGCTGAATGTCCCGGGCATCGTCGGGTTAGGGGAAGCGGTCCGTTTGTGTGGCCCGCTTATGTCCGATGAAATGGCCGCGCAAACCGCTTTGCGCGACCGGATCATCAACGCTGTCCTTAAAGAGGTCCCCGGCACAACCCTTAACGGTCATCGCACCTTGCGCCTGCCCAACAATGCCCATTTCTCCTTTGAAGGCGTCCTTGGCGAGGACCTGGTCGCGGCCCTGGACATGGCAGGCATTGCCGTTTCCGTGGGTTCGGCGTGCACGTCAGGCCAATTGACCCCGTCGCACGTGCTCAAAGCCATCGGCCTTTCCGATGCCCAGGCCCTCGGGGCATTGCGCATCAGCGTCGGCCGCTGGACCACAGCGAAGGAAGTTGACTATTTTTTGGAACAATTAAAATTAAAAATAAAACAATTGAGGGGTTGAATTATAGGGACACAATACTTAATTCAACCATGAATAAACACAGGAATTAAGTTTTGTGTCCCCATAATTCTAATATGACCGCACACGACCACATCATACAATTCTTGAAGGAAGCCGACGGCTACGTTTCCGGCGAGGACATGAGCGAGACGCTCAAGATCAGCCGCGCCGCGGTATGGAAATACATTGACCATCTGCGCAAGGATGGCTATGACATCACGGCCGTGCCGCATCTGGGATACCGATTGGTGTCTGTCCCTGATAAATTATTGCCCCATGAGATTCAATCCGGTTTAAATACCAGGACATTCGGGAAAAACGTCGTCACTTTTAATACCGTCGGCTCCACCATGGATGAGGCGTTCCGTTTAGGCATGGAGGGAGCGCCGGAAGGAACGGTGGTTTGCGCCGAGACGCAAACACAAGGCCGCGGCCGTCTGGGCCGCGTGTGGTCTTCGCCTAAGGCCAAAGGCATTTATTGTTCTTTGATCTTAAGGCCGCGGCTTCCGCCGGGGCAATTGTCCCAGTTGACGCTGACCGCGGCCGTGGCCCTGGCCGAGGCCTTGCGCGATGCCGCGGGAATAGAGCCCGCCATCAAATGGCCCAATGACATTCTCATTGGCGGCAAAAAGCTCGCCGGCATATTGACGGAATTGCGCGCCGAGACCGATCAGGTCAAATTTATCGTCGTGGGTATGGGGATCAATGTCAACACATCGGCGTCCCAGCTCGTTGACGGGGCGTCGTCGTTAAGGACTGAAACCGGCCGCGTTCTTAACCGGGTCGTTGTGCTGCAGCATATCTTAAGGTCTTTTGAGGCCTGGTACGCGGTCTTAGGTCGCGGCCGTTTTGATCTGGTCATTAAGGCGTGGAAGGCGCGTTCAGCCACTCTCAAAAAGCGTGTGCGTGTCACCGGTCCCGGCGGCATGGTGGAAGGCCTGGCCGTGGACCTGGATACCGACGGGGCGCTTTTGGTGCGTCAGGATTCGGGGGTCATTGTCAAGCTAACCGCAGGTGATCTGGTCCATGGATAATGTCCTTCAGAAAGATCTGGATGGATTGCAGGTCTTGGGATTGCGCCGTGGTTTGCGCCAAACGCAAAGCCCGCAGGGCCGGACGATCATCGTTGATGGACGAAGGGTCCTGAATTTTTGTTCCAATGATTATCTGGGGCTGGCCGATGATGAGAAGGTCAAGGCCGCGGCCATAGCATCCATCGGTCAAGACGGTTTCGGTTCCGGCGCTTCGCGGTTGGTGGGTGGTAATATGTCCGCCCACACCGCGTTGGAAGAGCGTTTGGCCGCGCTCAAAAAGACCGAGGCCTGTCTTTTATTCTCCAGCGGGTATATGGCCAATACCGGCATTATCCCGGCGCTGGTCGGCCGCGGGGACATTGTATTTTGCGACCGTCTGAACCATGCCTCCATCATTGACGGCATTCTCCTAAGCCGCGCCCAAATGAAACGTTATCCCCACGTGGACATGGCCGCCCTTGAAGACGGTCTTAAGAAGGCGTCGGGGCATCAACGCAAACTGATCGTGACCGACACTATTTTCAGCATGGACGGGGACAGAGCGCCTTTGAAGGACATCGTGGAGTTGGCCCGGCGCTGGGGCGCGTGGGTGATGGTGGATGAAGCGCATGCCTTCGGGGTTTTAGGGCCGACAGGCATGGGACTTGTTGAGGAACTCAGGTTAAGCGATCAGGTGCAGGTCCAGATGGGCACTTTATCCAAAGCCGCCGGGTGTTTCGGCGCCTATGTTTGCGGTTCCGCCGTTCTTAAAGAAACCCTCATCAATCACGCCCGCAGTTTCATTTACACGACGGGGATGCCGCCTTCTGTCGCGGCCGCGGCGCATGCGGGGGTCAACATCATCGTCATAGAGCCCGGGCGCCGCCGTCAATTGCTTGATAACGCCGACCATTTACGCCAAGGGTTTAAGGCCCTTGGCCTTGATACGATGCGCTCAACAACACCCATCATTCCCATTTTAGCCGGCGAAGCCGACAGGGCTGTGATGATGTCACAAAAACTTTTTGAGCAGGGATTTTTTGTGCAGGCCATACGCCCGCCGACGGTGCCAGTCAACACCGCGCGTTTGCGCGTGACCGTCACGGCCGCCCATACCAGAGAAGATTGCGAGGCCTTTCTGGAAGCCGTTAAAACCATATGCCTTTTCTAACGACTGACAGAGGCCTGCGCTGGCATTATGAGACGGCGGGCAGCGGCGATCCCATCCTGTTCATTCATGGATTCGGCGGCAGCGGCCGCTGGTGGGAGGGCCAAGAAGAATTCTTGCGCAGCGGTCATCAAGTCATCACCGTTGATCTGCCCGGCCATGGTCAAAGCGCGTGGATGCCCGTGACGCTGGGCGGCCTGGCGGTGGATCTGCGTCAGATCATCAGCGGTCTTGGCATTTCCCAGTTCAACATGGTTTCCAGTTCTTTCGGCGGGCTCATTGCCTTTGAGCTGTGCCGGATGATGCCCGAAGCGGTCATGCGCATGTCTTTTGTCGGCGTCCTCCCGAAATTCGCGCGCGCGTCCGGTTACCCGGCGGGACTGGACATTGACAAGATCCGCACATTGAGCGGCCAGTTTGACGGGGATTACGGCGCCATCCTTGACATTTTTTTCCGTTCGCTTTTTACCATGCAAGAGCGCGACAGTGTCCGTTTTCAATGGGTCAAGGAAATGCGGGGTTCAGAACCCCTGCCGCAAAGGGAAGCGCTGAAATGTTTCCTGGATATTCTGGAAAAGGTGGATTTGCGCGGCCGCCTGGCCAGCGTCATTTGTCCGGTGCAATTCGTGACCGGCAGCGACGATTATATCTGTCCCCAGCTGGCCATGGCATGGGTTGCCCAACATTGTGTGAACGCCCGTTTTGATGTGATGCAGGGCCGTGGCCATCTGCCGTTTCTCACCGGACCCGATGAATATAACGATTTGTTGGAGGATTTTTTGATCAAATGACCATGTGGAATACATTCACCAACAGCGTGCGCAAGGCATTCACCGACGCGGCGGACCAGTATGATATTTTGGCCGGATTGCACCGCGAGATCGGCCGCGAACTGGTCAAAAAGAACGCGCAGCGTTCGGCAGCGCGCATTTTAGATGTCGGCACCGGCACCGGGTATGTGGCCAATAAAACCAAATTCTTTTTTCCCGACGCGATGGTGGTGGGTCTGGACATCGCGGAAGGGATGATCAGCAAGGCCGCCCAAACCCATGAGGGCATCCGCTGGCTACAGGCCGACGGACAGCGCCTGCCTTTTAAGGACGGGACTTTTGATATTATTTTTTCCAATCTCGCCTACCAGTGGATGCCTGATCTGCCCCTGGCTTTTACCCAGGCCCGGCGCGTCCTGTCCAACGGAGGGACTTTTACCGGCACGCTGTTTGGCGTCCGGACCTGTGAAGAACTTTTTTCTTCGCTAACCGCGACAAACCCGGAGGTGTCGGTGCGCCGTCTGCCGGCGCTCGAAGATGTTGGGCAGACATTGCATGCCGTTGGTTTTCAAGATATCCGCGTGGATTATGAATTGATCAAGGTGCAGTTCGCGGACATTTGGGAATTGTTGGGCTGGCTTAAAGATATCGGCGCCAATTATCTGCCGCGGGAGGGCTTTATCGGTAAGGAAGGATTGACCCAGGCAGCCGCTCATTACCGGAAGCATTTTCCCTATAACAACGGGATTTGCGCTTCTTTTGAGGTCATATGGTTCGACGCGCGCTCTTCATAACCGCCACAGATACCGGCGTCGGCAAAACCATGGCAACGTTCGTTTTAGGGACATTGCTGAAGAGTAAGGGGATTGATGTCGGGGTGATGAAGCCGGTGCAATGCGGAGGGAATGACGCCGCGTTTTTGAAAAAAGCGTTGGAACTCGATGATGATATTGATGTGATCAACCCGTGTTACGCTCCCGAACCCCTGTCCCCGCATCTGGCTTTTCGCCGGGCCGGTCAGAAAGTGGATGTGGCAAAGATCCGCCGGGCCTATACGCTGTTGCGTCGCCGTCACGATGTTGTGCTCATCGAGGGCGCGGGGGGATTGATGGTGCCGCTCAAAAATAATTACTATAACGCGGATCTCATCCGGGACCTGAACGCCGAGGTCATCATCGTTTCCCGTCTGGGACTTGGGACCATCAATCACACGCTGCTGACCATTGACCAGGCGAAGAGCCGGGGTTTGAAGATCAAAGGTGTGCTTTTTAGCGACACCGGCCCTGGACCTAAAGGCATTGCCGAACAAACCAACCCCGCCGAGATCAAACGTCTGTCGGGCGTCCGGATGTTAGGCACCATTCCGTATTTATCCGCCGGAGGCGGATCTGCCTTTGGCAGAAAACAGATAAGCGTTAAGGAAGTATTAAAGAAATGCCGCAACATAGCCGTCGATTAAAACAAATGGACAAGCAATACATCTGGCATCCGTTCACCCAAATGAAGGATTGGGAGAAGGAAGAGCCGCTCATCATTGATTCCGCTGACGGGGTTTATCTTAAGGACATTGACGGCAACCGTTATATCGACGGGGTATCGTCATTGTGGGTCAATGTGCATGGCCACCGCAAAAAAGCCATTGATGCGGCGATCAAGAAGCAAATGGAGAAGGTCAGCCACTCGACCCTGCTTGGATTGTCCAATACACCGGCTGTTGAATTGGCAGGGCAGTTGATCGGGCTCGCGCCGCGCGGTTTAACAAAAGTGTTCTATTCAGACAATGGCTCGACCGCGGTGGAGATCGCCGTCAAGATGGCCTATCAGTTTTGGCAAAACATCGGCCGCAAACAAAAAACACAGATCGTGCATTTGAGCAATTCCTATCACGGCGACACCTTGGGTAGTGTCAGCATCGGCGGCATAGACCTTTTTCATAAAGTGTATCAAGGGCTGATCTTTAAAACCATTGCCTTGACCATGGGCCCGCGGGTCGTTGAAGACCTGGGGCGATTGCTGAAAACAAAAGGCGATCGCATTGCGGCCCTGGTCGTTGAACCGCTCGTACAGGGCGCGGCAGGCATGCTGATATGGCCCAACGGCGTTCTTAAAAAAATGCGCGCCTTGACCAAACACCATGATGTATTTCTGATCGCGGATGAAGTGGCCACGGGTTTCGGCCGCACAGGCAAAATGTTCGCCTGCGAACATGAGGGGGTGACGCCGGATTTCCTCTGCCTGGCCAAGGGCATCACCGCTGGATATTTGCCGCTGGCCGCCACACTCACGACGCAAAAAGTGTATGACGGGTTCAAATTCGACTATAAAGAACAGAAAACATTTTTTCACGGCCATACCTATACCGGCAATCCTTTGGCTTGCGCCGCGGCGCTGGCAAACCTGGAAATTTTTCGCAAAGAGCGGGTTTTGGCGAAACTGCTTCCTAAGATAAAATTCTTGGCCAAACGCCTTAAAGTGTTTTATAATCTGCCTTCTGTCGTCGATGTCCGCCAGCTTGGGTTTATGGTGGGCATTGAACTCAAGGGCAAATGGGAAGAGCGTCTGGGAGCAAAGGTATGTCAGGCCGCGCGCCGTTATGGTGTCATTTTGCGGCCGCTGGGCAATGTGATCGTTCTTATGCCGCCCTTGTCCATCACGCGCAAGGAACTGGATCATTTGCTGACAGCGACGTATCAGGCGATCGAGCAAATATGAAACCAAACAACGAAACCACAGTTTTCGTGGCCATGAGCGGGGGGGTGGACTCGTCGGTGGTGGCGGGCCTGATCAAGGAGGCCGGCTACAAGACCGTCGGGGTGACCATGTGCTTTAACATCACACACCCTGACAGCGACCGGCCGTCGTGCTGCGGCATTGACGGCATCGCGGACGCCAAGCGCGCGGCCGAGATCCTCGGCATCCCGCACTATGTCTTTAACTTCGCGCAGGACATCAACGAGTACATCATTGACGATTTCACCAATGAATATTTGAGCGGCCGCACGCCCAACCCCTGCGTGCGCTGTAACCAGCATTTGAAATTCGGCACTCTCTACGACAAGGTCAAGACGCTCGGCGCGGATTATCTGGCCACGGGCCATTACGGAAAGATCGAGTTTAGCGCTGCCAAAAACCGTTTTGAATTAAAAAAAGCCGCGGACCCCAAAAAAGACCAATCCTATTTTCTCTACAGCATGAAAAAAGAAACCTTGCCGTCGGTGCTTTTTCCGCTGGGGGACCTTACCAAAATAGAAGTGCGCGCCCTGGCCCGCAAGTATGGGCTCAACACCGCTGATAAACCGGAAAGCCAGGACATTTGTTTTGTTCCTTCCACCGGGTATAAAAAGTTCATTGAGGACCGCGTGGGCAAACAGGTCATGGTGCCCGGTCCCTTTGTGGATGAGGCGGGCAAGGTGGTGGGCGAACACAAGGGCCTGGCCTATTACACCATCGGCCAGCGCGACAAATTGGGCCTAGCCCTGGGCTATCCCGTGTATGTTTACAAGATCGACCGCGCTTCCAATACCGTGCATATCGGCGATCTGGCGAAACTGTATTCCACAGGGCTGGTCGCGGCCCAGGCCAACTGGGTGAGCATGGAAATTCCCCAAGAAACCGTAGAAGTGACCGCCCGCATCCGATATAATTCTCCTGAGGTCAGGGCCTATTTGACGGCAATGGATGACGCAAACGTGCGTTTGGAGTTCGCCGAACCGCAAAAGTCCGTTACCCCGGGGCAGTCCGTGGTCTTTTACGACAAAGATGTTGTCCTGGGAGGGGCCATTATCAATTGATGGGGATCGTTCTCAACACAGGCCATTTGAAGGGTTTTGTTCAAAACAGCGACCTGGACGCCCTGCAGCCGCAGGTCCAAAAGGCGCATGATGCCCTGCATCAAAAGACCGGCGCCGGCGCCCAATTCACCGGCTGGGTGGACCTGCCTTCGCGCGTCCCCGACGCTTTGATCGCCGAACTGGACCGTCTTGCCGCCGAGGTGCAGAAAAATTCTGACGTTCTGGTGTCCATCGGCATCGGAGGGTCTTATTTAGGCATTCGCGCCACGCTGGAATTTTTAGGCGGCGCGCCCAAACTGCCCGTCTATTATACCGGCCACAACATGTCCGGAGATTCCCTGCATACGCTTTTGGAGACCATCAAGGACAAGAGGGTGACGGTCATCGTCATTTCCAAATCCGGCACCACCACCGAACCGGCCATCGCTTTTCGCGTCATCAAGAAATTTCTGGAAAGCAAATATTCCCCGGAAGAGTTAAAGAAACGCATCATCTGCGTTACCGACGAAAAGAAAGGCGCTTTGCGCGCCATTGCCCAAGCCCGCGGCTACCGGACATTTGTCATTCCCGACGACGTGGGAGGCCGTTATTCCGTTCTGACGCCGGTGGGGCTTGTGCCTCTGGCTTTGGCCGGCGTGGACATCAAGGCCCTGATCGCAGGCGCCGCCCAAGCCCAGGAGGAATATAAAGATCCCGACCTGTCCAAAAATATTTGCTACCGTTACGCGGCCCTGCGCAATATTTTGTACCGCAAGGGTAAAAAGATCGAAGTGCTGGCCTCTTTTTATCCCAATGTTTCTTACGTGGCCGAGTGGTGGAAGCAATTGTTCGGGGAAAGCGAAGGCAAGGACAAGAAAGGGCTCTTTCCGGCGTCCTTGATCATGTCCACGGACCTGCATTCCATGGGCCAGTGGATGCAGGACGGGGAAAGGACGGCCTTTGAGACCTTTCTGATGGTGGACAAGCCGCGCCACGAGGTCGTCATCCCGCGGGACAAAGACGATACGGACGGGTTCAATTACGTTGCCGGCAAGGAGCTTGATCTGGTCAACAAAAAGGCCTATGAAGCCACGGCCGCGGCCCATGATGAGGGCGGCGTGCCCAACATGACCCTGACCATGGACAGGGCGGACGCGCGGCACATCGGACAGCTGTATTATTTCTTTGAGAAAGCGTGCGGGATATCGGGGTATTTGCTGGGCGTCAACCCTTTTGACCAGCCTGGGGTGGAAGCGTATAAGACAAAGATGGCCGCGCTGCTGAAAGGATAGACCCCTCGCTAAACAAAAACCACGGATGTGTTATCCGTGGTTTGTGTAAGGGGATAGGCCTTGGGTTGCTTACGCTATCCCTGACCCTCCTTGTTCCTACGTGTAGTATGCCATATCCTTTTACGAAATGCAAGTTTTGTGTTATATAAAGGCGTGATCTTGATCATCAACAGGAGATAAACCCATGGGACGTATCGGAATGCCGGAATTGATCCTTATCGTTGCCGTTTTCGTGCTTTTGTTCGGGGCCCAGAAATTGCCGGAGATCGGCAGCGCCATCGGCAAGGCCATCCGCGGGTTCAAGAAAAGCATGCACGACGTTGAGGATGACGTCAAGAAGTGAAGGGTCCGTTTTTCGCCCACTTAGATGAACTGCGCCGCCGCATTTTAACGTCCCTGGCGGTTTTCTTCCTGGCGGTCCTTGTCTGTTTTAACTTCACCGGCCGGCTTTTGTCCTGGCTTATCCAGCCTGCCGGGCAGCTGGTCTTTACCTCGCCTGGCGAGGCCTTCGGCGCCCACATCACGGTGGCGGTCACCGCGGGTTTCGTCCTTTCCTTCCCGTTCATTTTATATCAACTGTGGATGTTCGCCGCCGCGGCCCTTAAACCCGATGAACGCCGGTTCATTGTGTTTTTCGGCCCTTTGTCCTTGCTTTTTTTCTTGTCCGGCGTGGCGTTCGCTTTTTTCGTGGCCGTGCCCATGGCCTACAGGTTCCTGATGGGGTTTGCGTCGTCTGATCTGGTGCCCATGGTCAGTGTCGGGAATTACATGGGATTTTTGGGCAATCTGGTGGTGGCGTTCGGCGTTGCCTTTGAATTGCCGCTGGTGATGGCGTTTCTGGCGAAGATCGGCATCGCGACACCGGAATTCCTGCGCCAAAAACGGCGGCACGCAGTCATCATCATCCTAATCGTTGCCGCGGTCCTGACGCCGCCGGATGTGGTGTCGCAGGTCTTATTGGCCGTGCCGATGCTGGCATTGTATGAGTTGGGGATTATTTTTACGCGGATCGGGTATAAACATAAAACCCCCTGAAACATCAGAGGGTTTTATGAAAAAAACAATGCGTGGTACTTATTTTCTTTTAGCTGTTTTCTTCTTTTTCTTGGTGGCCATGGTGTTCTCCTTTCTTAAGGATTGATTTGTTAATTCAATAGTAGCACAGCCGTACTGATATGCAAAAATTTTTTAATAAAAATTCTTTATATGTTCACGTCCCGTTCTGCCTGAACAAGTGTTTGTTCTGTTCTTTTGCCGTCAGCGTCGGACAAGGCCATCGCGCGGACGATTATATCGGAGCGCTTGAGCGCGAAGCACAGGCCCATCGCGGCGCGCGGCTGAATACTGTTTATCTGGGCGGCGGCACACCGACATTTTTATCCGCCGTTCAATTGAAACGTCTGATGAAATTTCTGCGCGGCCATTTCGTTTTTGAGCCCGGCTGTGAGATCACCATTGAGGCGAATCCCGATGATATTAATGCTGAAAAATCCCAATGCCTGTTGGACCTTGGATTCAACCGCGTGAGCATGGGCGCGCAAACATTTGATGACCGCTATTTGAAATTCTTGGGGCGCACGCACGATGCCGCAAGGGCCCGGGCGGCCTTTGAATGTTTGCGTTCGGCGGGATTCGGCAACATCAACGTGGATCTGATGTATGGTTTTCCCGGGCAAAGCGAAGAGGAGTTGGACAATGACGCGCGCCGGCTCGCGGATCTGGGCAGCGAGCACGTGTCCGTCTATACGTTGACCATTGAGCCCAACAGCCGTTTTTATGCCCGGCAAATGAAATTGGATGATGAAGAAAAATTGGCCCGCCATTATGCACTTGTGACGCGGGTGTTGGAAACAGCCGGATTGTGCCAGTATGAGATCAGCAATTTCGCCCGCCACGGGTATGAAAGCCGGCACAACAGCCATTATTGGACGGGCGGGGATTATATCGGCTTAGGCATGGGCGCGCACAGTCATGCGGCCGGACGCAGGTTTTGGAATGAGGACAAACTAGTCCCTTATTTAGAGAAGGTGAACGCGGCCGGAAGCGCCGTTGCCGGTGAGGAAAATTTATCGCCTCGCCAGCGTTTGGGCGAACGTTTTGTTCTGGGACTGCGCACGAACAAGGGCGTTGATCACGCGGTCCTTGAAGATGAGATCGGATGTCCTCTGGAAAAGGATGTTTTGCGGCAGGTCACGGAACTTGTGGAGGAGGGGTTTTTGGAAAAAGAAGGGACCACGGTGCGCGCGACCATGAAAGGCCGTTTGGTCCTGGACGAGATCGCCAGCCGGTTGGTTTAATTAAGGTAGCACCTGCCTTCTTGAAAGAAGGCAGGTGCTACCTTCTAAAAATGCGCGGCGATCCGTTGGCTATGGCTGAAGAGTTTCAGCAAGGACGCGCGGATCAGATCGCGGTATTCGGCGTGCATTTTCAAGTTTTCTAAAATATTTTGCGCCTGTTTCAAACGTGTTTCGATCGCCGCGAACGCGTAATTCAAGCTCCCGCCCTCAACGAAAATACGCCTCACCTGCCGTAGATCACCCATCGTTTTGACCGGCTTGTTGAATATTTTCAGGAATTCCGCTTTTTGTTTGCCGCGCAGAGTCCGGTTGGCATGGCAGACCAGCAGTGTTTTTTTGGATTCGGCCAGATCGCTCAAGATGCTTTTGCCGATGTTTTTTTCCGTCTCGTAAATGCCGATGATATCGTCCTGGATCTGGAAGGCCTGGCCGATGAGGATGCCGAAGCGGGACAATTTTTTGATCTCGTTGTTGTTGGCGCCGGCGAGGATGGCGCCGGTGACCATGGGGCAGTCAAAGGTGTAACGGGCGGTCTTGAGCGTATAATTCAGGAAGACGTCTTTTTCCGTCACCCGGTCCAAACGCTCAACGCCGTGCACCGTGTCAATGAATTCCCCCATGGCGGTGAATGCCGCGGTCTGGATGAAATATTTGAGCGCGCGCTCTTTGCGCTCCGGCGGTTCTTTGACCGCCAAAAACGCGTCAATGGCCAAGGCATAGACGATATCGCCGGTGATGATGCCAAGGTCAATGCCCAGCTTATCCGGGTTTGTCGTCGGGACTGTTTTGGCCAGGACCTTGTGGAGCGTTGGTCTGCCGCGGCGCAGGTTGGAGCGGTCAATGATGTCGTCGTGGATGAGCATGAAATTGTGCAGGAATTCCATGCACGTTGAGGCATTGTATAATGTTTTCGCGATGGCCCTGTCTTTGGGCGCGTAGCCCTTGTAGGTCAGGATCAAGAGCAAAGGGCGGATGCGTTTGCCTTCGCGCAAGGTGAATTCGCGGATGCTTTCGAACAGGAGTGGGCTGACGAGGTGGAGCTTGTAGTCCTTTTTGACGGTGTTGAGGAAGGAAGCTAAACTCGCGTCAATATTTTTGCGGATGCGTTCAATGATCACGGGGGTTATCCTAACATATCCGTTTATTTATCTCAAATATTCCTTTCATCAAGCGCACGGTTGATCTACAATAAAATCATGAAAATAATTCTTTGTGTTCCTGTTTTGATCTTAATGATTTGTGCGCCGGTCCATGCCCAGGAGGAGACGCAACCTGCAACGACTGCTGCGGATGCGGCCGCGCAACCCGCGGCCGTTGCGCCGGCTCCGGCCGCCGCACCCGCCGAGCCAGCACCCGCGGTCATGGGCGAAAAGCGGGAACTCATCCTCAAATTCATCGACACCTTCGGCACCAAGTCCGCCATGGAACAAAACCTGAACACCATGTTTGAGGACATGGGGTCCGATGACCCGCAAACACAGAAGTTCAAAGACAATGTCCGCGTGGACGAGATCATTGAACAACTCATCCCTTTGTATGACAAACACTTCAGCGCGGATGAACTCAAGGCCTATATCACTTTTTATTCCTCTCCTGAAGGGCAGAGGCTCCTGCAAACCATCCCGGTCTTGATGGAGGAAAGCGTTGACATCAGCGCCAAGTATTTTGAAGAGAAATTTCCCGTTGCTCCCGAAGATACTGACAAGAACGTAACCCAATAAGAATCAATAAGTTATAGAATTTTCATAGTCCGGACGCGCTTTTTAGGTTGACCGTCCGGATTTTCTCTGCTATATTATCCCCGCTTTCCGCCTCACAAGATCTTCATAAACCCTTTGAGGAGAACATCATGATCGATCGTTACAGTTTGTCCAAAATGAGCCGTATTTGGTCGGATGAGCATAAGATGGAGATCATGCTCAAGATCGAGGTCCTGGCCTGCGAGGCCATGTCCAAGATAGGGCTTATTCCCAAGGCGGCCATGGAGAAGATCCGCAAGAACGCCAAATTTGACATTGATGAAGTCCGCCGCATTGAAGAGCGCACCAAACACGATGTGGTCGCCTTCATCCAGAACGTGGGGCAGAACCTCGGTTCCGACGCCCAATACCTGCATATGGGCCTGACCTCCTCGGACCTTCTGGACACGTCGCTGTCCGTGCAATGCGTGGAAGCCAGCGACATCCTCATCGCCGACATCAAGAAATTCGCGGGGGTCATTAAAGAAAAGGCCAAGAAATACAAGGACACGGTCTGTGTCGCCCGCACCCACGGCGTGCATGCCGAGCCGACCACCTTCGGTTTGAAACTGGCCATCTGGTACGACGAGATGAACCGCAATCTGGAACGCATGCAGCAGGCCCGCGAGAGCATGCGCATCGGCAAACTCTCCGGCGCGGTCGGCACGTACGCCAGTGTGGAGCCATCCGTCGAGGAATATGTCTGCGCCCAACTGGGGCTGAAGGCCGCCAATGTGGCCACCCAGATCATCCAGCGCGACCACCATTGCCATTTTGTCACGACGCTGGCCCTGATCGGCTGTTCGCTGGAGAAATTTGCCACCGAGATCCGCGCTTTGCAAAAGACGGAATTGCTGGAAGTTGAAGAGCCGTTCTTCAAGGGCCAGATCGGTTCGTCGGCCATGCCGCACAAGAGAAACCCCGTGACCTGCGAGCGCATCTGCGGGTTGTCCCGCATTTTGCGCGCCAACGCCATGGTGGCTTTTGAGAACATCAATCTCTGGCACGAGCGCGACATCAGCCATTCTTCCGCCGAGCGCGTCATTTTGCCGGATTCAACGATCGCTTTGAATTACATGCTCAACAAGTTCATCCCCATCGTTGAGGGACTGCTGGTGTACCCCAAGAATATGATCGCGTCGCTGTCCAAGACGCGCGGGCTCATTTATTCCCAGCGTATTCTTTTGGAGCTCATGAAAAAAGGCCTGCCCCGCGACACGGCGTACGAGATCATCCAATCCTGCGCCATGCAGGTCTGGCAGGAAAGCACGGAGTTCAAGGACGTGCTGTACCGCGACCGGCGCGTGCGCAAATATCTTTCCAAGAACGAGATCGACGGGTGCTTTGACATCAAGTTTTACATCCGTCATCGCGACAAGGTCTTTAAACGCGCGGGGATCAAATGATGCAGAAAGTCCAGCCGATCTACGAAGGCAAGGCCAAGATCCTTTACACGACCCAGGACCCGGACCTGCTCATCCAATATTTCAAGGATGATGCCACGGCGTTTAACGCCGCCAAGAAAGGGACCATCCGTGAAAAGGGGATCATGAACAACCGCATCGCGGCCAAGATCTTTGAGTATCTGGCCGGCTGCGGCATCCCGACGCATTTTGAACGCCTGTTGAGCGACCGGGAAATGCTGGTCAAAAAGGTGAGCATCGTCCCTTTGGAGGTCATCGTGCGCAACCGCGCCGCCGGGACCTTGTGCCGTTTGCTGGGCCTGGCCGAAGGCACGACCCTGGCCTGTCCGACGCTGGAATTCTGCTACAAGAATGACGCTTTGGGCGATCCTCTGGTCAATGAGTATCACATCCGGGCCCTGGGGCTTGCCACCGACGAGGAAATGACAAAGATCTCCGCGATGGCCCTGTCCATCAACGGGCATTTGCAGGCGTTTTTCAAAAAACTGAACATTGAACTGATCGACTTTAAACTGGAATTCGGACGCTGCAAAGGCGATATCATCCTGGCGGATGAGATCTCTCCTGATACCTGCCGTTTATGGGAATTGGGTACGGGCGAAAAGCTCGATAAGGACCGTTTCCGCAGGGACTTGGGCAATATCGAAGAGGCCTATCAGGAAGTTCTGCGCCGCGTCAGCGCTTAAATTCTCACCTTATGGTTTGGCGTGTAGAGATCCGTGAAAAAGAAGGGGTCAATGACTGTCTTGGGCAAAGCATTGCCCAGGAGATCGTTGATCTGGGACTGACGTCGGTCAAACGCGTGCGGACCGCAGCGGTGTATCTTTTGCACGGCCCATTGAACGGCACGGACGCAGACAGGATCTGCCGCGAACTTCTGTGTGACCCCGTTGTCCAGGAATACCGTTATGCCGCCAAGCCCATGGGTGTTTGGGGCAAGGGCGGTAAGCCCAACCACACCGTCGAGATCGCTTATAATCCCGGCGTCATGGACCCGGTCGAGGCATCCACGGTCAAGGCCATCCGTGATCTGGGCCTCGCCGGCATCCGCGCGGTGCGCACAGCCAAACAGTATCTTTTCTGGGGCAAGCTCTCCAAAGCACAAGCCGCTTCCATCACCAGCCGTGTGCTGATGAACAAACTCATCCAGCACGCCGTTGTTAAACCCGCCGACCCTTTCAAAAACATTTCCTCCACAGCTTCCAGCAACGCGTTTAACATGGTCACGGTGGATCTGCTGGGCTCCTCGGACAAAGGGCTTCGGGATTTGAGCCGCCAGGGGCAGTTGTATCTTAACCTTGACGAGATGAAGGCTATTCGGGATTATTTCCGTAAGGAAAAGCGCAACCCCACCGACGTAGAGCTGGAAACCATTGCCCAGACCTGGAGCGAGCATTGCTGCCACAAGACCTTCCGCGGCAATATCCGTTATACGGCTTACGACGGGAAAAAGTCCAAAACCATTGTCATCCGCAGTTTGTTCAAATCCTTCATTGCCAAAGTCACGCATGAACTTAACAAGCCCTGGTGCGTGTCCGTGTTCCATGACAATGCCGGGGTCATCACTTTTGACGACGATTATCACGTGTGTTTCAAGGTGGAAACGCACAATCATCCCTCCGCCCTGGAACCATTCGGCGGGGCCAATACCGGTGTGGGCGGGGTCATCCGCGACACGCTGGGCACGGGGCTGGCCGCCAAACCATTGTGCAATACCGATATTTTTTGTTTTGCCCCGCCGGACACGCCTGCCAGCCAATTGCCCGCCGGAACCCTGCATCCTCAACGCGTGATGAAAGGGGTGGTCAGCGGCGTGCGCGATTACGGCAACAAGATGGGCATCCCCACGGTCAACGGTGCCATTGTTTTTGACCGTGGTTTCGCGGGCAACCCGCTGGTTTTTTGCGGTAACGTGGGGCTTATTCCCAAGGGCAAGGAAAATAAGAAGGTCAACGCCGGGGACCTCATTGTGACCATGGGAGGGCGCACCGGCCGCGATGGCATCCACGGCGCCACGTTCTCGTCGGGAGAATTGACCAATGAATCAGAAACGATCTCTTCGGGCGCTGTGCAGATCGGCAATCCCATTGAAGAAAAGAAGGTCCTGGACGCGCTCTTAAAGGCGCGCGGCAAAGGGCTGTATTCGGCCATCACCGATTGCGGGGCCGGTGGTTTTTCCAGCGCTGTCGGGGAAATGGGCCAGGAGGCCGGGGCCCGGGTGGACCTGGACAAAGCGCCGCTCAAATATGAAGGCCTGCGTTATGACGAGATATGGATCTCCGAATCGCAGGAGCGCATGGTCCTGGCCGTGCCGCCCGCGAAGATCAATGAGTTCTTGAAATTGTGCGCGGATGAGAATGTCGAGGCCGCGGTCATCGGCGAGTTTGGCGGCAAGCGCCTGCGGCTTTTTTATTGCGGCCGACAGGTGGCGGATCTGGACATGGTTTTTGTCCACGATGGTTTGCCTCAGATCACCAAGGAAGCCGTGTATCGTGCCCCGGCTGTTAAAAAAGAAAAATTGCCGGCAGTCAAGAAAAACCTGACCGCTGATCTGCGCGCGGCTTTAGCTCATAACAATGTCGCTTCCAAAGAAAGCGTCATCCGGGTCTATGACCATGAGGTGCAGGGGACCAGTGTCATCAAGCCCCTGGTCGGTGTTTTCAGCGACGGGCCTTCGGATGCGGCGGTATTGCGGCCCCGATTGCAGAGCAATCGGGGCATTGCGGTGTCCAATGGCATCAACGTCCGTTACGGCATGATCGACCCGTTCTGGATGGCCGCCTCCTGCATTGACGAGGCCATACGACAGATCGTCGCTGTCGGCGGTGATGTCCAACGTATCGCGTTATTGGATAATTTTTGCTGGGGCAATCCGGACAAGAGCGACCGTCTGGGGACCCTGGTGCGCTGCGCGCAAGGGTGTTATGAATTCGCCAAGGCATTCGGCACCCCGTTCATTTCCGGCAAGGACAGTTTGTATAATGAATATACCCGCAAAGGCAAGTCACTGGCCATTCCGGGCACGGTCCTTATTTCGGCCTTAGGCATCATGGACGACGTGCGGCGCTGCGTCACCATGGACTTCAAGCGTTCCGGCAACGCGATCTATATGGTGGGCAGAACACTGGATGAGATGGGCGGATCCGTTTATTTAGACAATCACGGTCAGTTGGGGTCCGGTGTCCCTAAAGTTGATGCCCGTCGGGCCCTGCAAATATACAAAGCCCTTCATACGGCTGTACAGTCGGGGTTGGCGCAGGCCATGCATGATTGTTCCGAGGGCGGTCTGGCCGTGGCCTTGGCCGAAATGGCTTTCGCGGGCGGTTTGGGTGCGACGGTCTTGTTAAAAAATGTCCCGTATCAGGGCGCGTCAAAGCGCGACGACATTATTTTATTTTCCGAATCCAATTCCCGGATGCTCGTCGAGGTCGCGCCCGCGCATGAGGCATTTTTCGTGCGTCTGCTCAAAGACACGGCGCACGCGAAGATCGGCATGGTCGGGCAGTCCCCGGAATTTTTGGTCTACGGCCTTAAGGACGTGCCGGTCATTCACGCGGGGATCAATGATCTCAAAGATGTTTGGCAAATGGCATTGTCTATTTAACCGGCTGTCACCCCCGAATGTTTTTATCGGGGGTCCAGTGCACTAGATTCCCGCTTTCGCGGGAATGACAAGGAGTTTTATGGCAAAGAAAATCAAACATCCGCACGTGCCTGACCTGGACCTGATGGAAGACCCGTGGCGGGTCTTTCGCATCATGGCGGAATTTGTTGACGGGTTTGACCAGATGTCCAAGATCGGGCCGGCGGTGAGCATTTTCGGTTCCGCGCGCATCAAGTCCGGAAGTCCTTATTACAGGGCCGCGGAGAGGACATCACACCTTTTAGTCAAGGCCGGATATGCCATCATCACCGGTGGGGGTCCCAGCATCATGGAGGCGGCCAATAAAGGGGCGGAGTCGGCCGCCGGCAAGTCCATCGGGCTTAACATTGACCTGCCCTTTGAACAAAAACCCAACCCGCACATCAATCATTTGATCAATTTCCATTATTTTTTCTGCCGCAAGGTGTGTTTTGTCAAATACGCCAAGGCCTTTGTGATCTTCCCAGGCGGCTACGGCACGCTTGATGAACTTTCGGAGAGCATCACGCTCATCCAGACCCAGCGCATGGAACCGTTTCCCGTCATCCTTTTCGGGAGCAAATATTGGAAAGGGCTTCTGAACTGGTTCAGGACCTCCATGCTTGAGGAAGATTGCATTGAAGCCAAGGACTTGAATATTATGCAGGTCGTGGACCGGCCGGAAGATGTTGTCAGGATCATCAAGAAATTTTATAGTAAGAAACATGGCCAATAATAACCATTGTCACCCCCGAATGTTTTAATCGGGGGTCCAGAACATTATGTCCAAACCAGTGAAAGTGGTCGTCCTGCGCACGGCAGGCACCAATTGCAACGAGGAAACGGCCTTCGCCTTTGCCCGTTTTGGTGCCGACGTTGAGCAGGTGCATGTCAATGCCCTGGTCAGCCGGACAAGAAAATTGTCGGACTACCATATCCTGGCCCTGCCCGGTGGTTTCAGTTACGGGGATGACATCGCCTCCGGCCGCATTTTGGCCAATGAGTTGCGCTTGAAATTGGGCGATGACCTCAAACGGTTCATTGCCGATGGAAAATTGGTCATCGGTATCTGCAACGGGTTCCAGGTCCTGGTCAAAGCAGGGATCCTGCCTGGTTTAGATGCCCGGTCCGGGCAGGAGGCCACGCTTTTTAACAATGATTCGGCGAAGTTCGAGGCCCGATGGACGCATTTGACCGTGGGCGGCAAATCCGTGTGGACCAAAGGGCTGCCCGGACGCATTGACCTGCCCGTGGCGCACGGGGAAGGGAAATTTATCCCTGTCAGCGGCAATGTGCTACAATTATTAAAGAAAAATAGCCAGATCGTGTTCCGTTATTGCGCCGCGGATGGGGGAAAACCCTTCGACAAAGCTCAGGGCAAGCCGGGTTACCCTGACAACCCTAATGGTTCGGTGGAAGACATCGCCGGCATCTGCGATACGACCGGCCGCGTGCTGGGCCTGATGCCGCATCCGGAACGGCATTTTTTCGCGATCCAGCATCCATCCTGGACGAGGCGTCCGCAAACAAGTGAATTCGGCGACGGCGCAAAAATTTTTGAGAATGGCGTGAACTATGTCCGTTCGCGTTTATTGTGAGATATGGCACAACGATTGACCTATAAGACCGCCGGGGTGGACATTGACGCGGCCAACCGCTTCGTGGACGGCATCAGGACCATGGCTAAAAGTACGGCGAGACCCGGTGTGATGTCGCGCCCTGGTTCTTTCGGTGCGCTGTTCGCCCCACCGCTCAAAGGATATCAGAAACCGGTCTTGGTCTCGTCCACCGACGGGGTTGGGACAAAATTGCTGGTGGCCAATGGGGTTGGCCAACACGGCACCGTGGGCATTGACCTCGTGGCCATGAACGTCAACGATATCCTGTGCACGGGCGCCAGGCCGCTGTTTTTTCTGGATTATATCGCCTGCGGGAAATTAGACCGCAGGGTGCTCAATGATGTCATGAAAGGGATCGTGGCCGGCTGCCGGCTTGCCGGATGCGCGCTCATCGGCGGAGAAACCGCCGAGATGCCTGGCATGTACAGGCCCAAGGATTATGATCTGGCTGGTTTTACCGTTGGCATTGTTGATAGGGACAAGATCATTGACGGTTCCACGATCAAAGCAGGGGACGTGCTCATAGGCCTTCCGTCGTCGGGTCTGCATTCCAACGGTTACTCGCTGGCGCGCAAGGCCCTGTCATTGCGCGAGCAGAAAATGTACGCCGGGATCCTGCTTAAAGCCACGTGCATTTATGTCAAGCCGGTGCTGGACCTGATCGCCCGCGTGAATGTCAAAGGCATGGCGCACATGACCGGCGGGGCATGGGTTGAAAAGTTGACAAAAATCTTGCCTAAGGGTTTATGTTTTTCCGTCGATAAGAATAGTTGGCCCAAGCCGCGTATTTTTCAATTGATCCAAGACAAGGGCAGGGTGTCTGAACATGAAATGTACCGCACCTTTAACATGGGCATCGGATTCGCGCTCGTGGTCAGCCCCCAAAAGGCCGCTTTAGCGCAAGCAGTTCTGCGCCGGCATAAGGTGGAGCCGTTTGTGATCGGTCAAGTGATCCGGGATTCAAAACGCAAAGTAGTGTTTAGATAAATGGATTCCCGCTTTCGCGGGAATGACAATCCATATGAATATTCTGGTCATTGGCTCCGGCGGACGCGAACACGCGCTGTGCTGGAAGATCAAACAAAGCCCTAAGGTCAAAAAACTTTTTTGCGTGCCGGGCAATGGCGGTATCAGCCGCATTGCCGAATGCGTCAACATCGGCGTTGAGGACATTGACGGTCTGTTGAAATTCGCTTTTGAAAAAAAGATCGACCTGACCGTGGTCGGGCCTGAGGCCTCCCTGGTCAAAGGCATTGTGGATGTTTTTACGCAGAAGGGCATGAAGATCTTCGGCCCCAGCGCTCTGGCCGCGCAATTGGAGGGCAGCAAGGCCTTTGCCAAAGAATTCATGCACCGGCGCAATATTCCGACGGCGGTCTACAAGGTCTTTGATGATGCCGCAAAGGCCAACGCTTTTTTGGCGCAGGCCCAGTTCCCCCTCGTGGTCAAGGCCGACGGCATTGCCGCGGGCAAAGGCGTTTATGTGTGCGGCCATTTGAAGGAAGCGCAAACGGCCATTGATGAGATCATGGTCCAGAAGATTTTTGGCAACGCCGGGGACCGTGTCGTCATCGAGGAATGTCTGCAGGGGGCAGAGGCGTCGATATTGGCCATCAGCGATGGCAAACATTTTTTGGTCCTGCCCGCGGCCCAGGACCATAAGCGTATCTTTGATGACGACCTGGGACCCAACACCGGCGGCATGGGTTCTTATTGTCCGGCCCCGGTGGTCACGGCGGATGTTCTTAAAACGGTCATTGCCCGCGTGATCGAGCCGGCGATCCGCGGCATGTATCAGGAAAACGTGCCTTTTAAGGGCGTTTTGTACGCCGGGCTCATGCTCACGGCGTCGGGGCCCATGGTGCTGGAATTCAATGTGCGTTTCGGCGATCCAGAGACCCAAAGCATTTTGCCGCGTTTAAAGACGGACTTGGTGGAAATTATGCTCGCGGCCTGCGACGGGCATCTGCATGAACTGTCCGTGCAATGGGACCCGCGTTCCTGCGTGTGTGTCGTCGTCAGCGCCGGCGGGTATCCGGGCCCGTACCAGAGCGGATTTCCCATTACGGGACTGGATGAGGTCGCCGATGAGGACACGGTCGTATTTCACGCGGGGACAAAAAATGACGGCGGCACCCTGGTCACCGGCGGCGGGCGTGTTTTAGGCGTCACCGCTTTGGGCCATGGTTTGGAAGAGGCCATCGCCCATGCTTATAGCGCTCTCGAAAAGATCCATTTTGACCATTGCTTTTTCCGGCGCGACATCGGTCAAAAGGCCTTGAAAGCCGTCGGAGGGAAAAAATGAAAACCAGGGTGCTCACCATCAACAGCGCGCTCCCCGAGCCCGACAAGATCGCCGAGGCGGCGCGCGTCATCCGCCGGGGCGGGCTGGTCGTTTTTCCGACGGAAACCGTCTACGGCATCGCGGCGGATTCCAATAACCCCAAGGCCATGGAACGTTTAAAGAAGGTCAAACGCCGCGCGGAAGACAAGCCATTCTCCATTTTGGTCGCCCAGCGCGGCATCATTGACAATTATTCGTCTTATACCGAACCGAATTTGTATAAACTGATCGACAAATACTGGCCCGGACCTTTGACGGTCATTGTTCCGGCCAGGGAGGAAGGGGCGACCATCGGGGTGCGCATGCCCGACCACACCATTGCTTTGCGCCTGGTGGAAGAATCCGGATGCACCATTGCCGCGCCTTCGGCCAATATTGAAGGGAAAAAACCGCCGACCAACCTGCGTGAGGCGATGGTGGACCTTGAGGGCCAGGTGGACCTAGCCATTGACGGGGGAGGCGTTGAGTTCGGCGTTTCCTCGACCATCGTGGATTTCACGAAGGAGAAACCGACGGTCATCCGCGACGGGGGCATCACCCAGCCGGACGTGGACCGCACCATCAACAAAAAGTGCGTTCTGTTCGTATGCACCGGCAACAGCTGCCGGTCGGTGATGGCCGAGTATCTGCTGAAAGCAAAACTCAAAGGTCGTCCGGACGTGGAAGTCCTTTCCGCCGGCACGAACGTTTTTTTCAAGACCCCGGCCAGCCAGGAGACCATCGCGGTCTTAAAGCAGAGGGGCATTGATGCCGGCGGCCACCAGTCCACACCGCTGGGGCGCATCATGCTACGCAAGAGCGACCTCATCTTCGCCATGACCCGCGGCCACCGCGCCCAGATCCTTGACCGCGTGCCGCCCGTCGAGAAAAGGGTGTATCTGCTCAAGGAATTTGCCTCTGATCCCCGCAGTGTTGAGACCGACATGGACGTGCCGGATCCCATCGGCCAGCCGCGCGCGGCTTATGAGGAATGCCTGTTAACCATTGATGAGGCGGTCGGAAAGATCGTGGACCTTTTATGAAAATTTTTATCGGCGCGGACCACCGCGGTTTCCCATTGAAAAAGAAAGTCACCGCTCACTTGGCCGCCCTGGGCCACCAGGTCACGGATGTGGGCACCAGCGTTGAGGGTGTGGATTGCGATTATCCGCCCATTTCCAAAGACGTGGCCCTGCGCGTGGTCAAAACAGCGGAAAGCCGGGGCATCCTTTTGTGCATGACCGGCATCGGACATTCCATCGCCGCCAACAAGGTGCCCGGGGCCTACGCGGCTTTGTGTTACAACACCCAGGCGGCCCGTTTTGCGCGCCAGCACAATAACGCCAATATCCTGGTCATCGGTGCCAAATTCGTCGGCGAGGCCCAGATCCTGGCCATCATTGACGCCTGGCTGACGTCGGAATTTGAGGGCGGCCGGCATTTGCGCCGCACCGATCAGATCAAGGCGATCGAACGGGAATTCTTAAAATAAAATTATCTTGAAAGGGACTATGATGGACCATTTGCGCCGCACCGATCCGGAAATTTCCGGGGCCATTCAACATGAACTCAAGCGCCAGAAGAACAATCTGGAACTCATCGCCTCCGAGAATATTGTCTCTGCCGCGGTTCTGGAGGCGGCAGGGTCGGTCTTGACCAATAAATACGCGGAAGGGTATCCGGCGGCGCGCTGGTATAACGGATGCGAGCACGTGGACACGGTGGAACGCCTGGCTATTGAACGGGCCAAGGCCCTGTTCGGCGCCGAGCATGTCAATGTCCAGCCGCATTCCGGTTCCCAGGCCAACACGGCCGTGTATCTGTCCGTGTTAAGCCCCGGCGATACGGTCATGGGTTTGGACCTGGCCTGCGGAGGGCATTTGACCCACGGCTTGAAGATCAATATTTCCGGACGCCTGTATCATTTTGTTTCGTATAAGGTGGATCAAAAGACCGAGCTCATTGATATGAATGAGGTTGAGCGTTTGGCGGTGGAACATAAGCCCAAAATGATCGTGGCCGGTTATTCCGCGTATTCAAGACCTTTGGATTTCAAACGTTTCCGTCAGATCGCGGACAAGGTTGGCGCGTATTTATTTGTGGATATGGCCCACTTTGCGGGATTGGTCGCGGCGGGGTTACATCCGAGTCCCGTGCCATACGCCGAATTTGTCACCACCACGACGCACAAGACCCTGCGCGGCCCCCGCGGAGGCATGATCCTTTGCCGTCAGGAATTTGCTAAAAAGATCGACAGCGCCATTTTCCCCGGCATCCAGGGCGGGCCTTTGATGCACATCATCGCGGCCAAGGCCGTATCGTTCAAAGAGGCCTTGTCCCCGGAATTCAAGCAATACCAGAAGCAGGTCGTTTCCAACGCCGTCGCGTTCGCCAAGGCCCTTGCCGCGCGGGGCTACCGGATCGTGTCCGGCGGAACGGACAACCATTTATTGATGGTGGACCTGCGATCCAAAAATATTTCCGGCAAGGACGCGGCCGGACTGCTGGACAAAGTGCAGATCACGGTCAACAAGAACCTTGTGCCGTTCGATCCCCAGCCCGCGACGGTCACCAGCGGCGTGCGCATCGGCACCCCGGCGGTGACGTCCCGCGGGATGAAGGAAAAAGAAATGGACAGGATCGCCCAATTGATCGAGAGCGCCATTGCCGGCCGGGCCGACGCCGCTGCTCTGGAAAAGGTGCGCGCCGACGTGCAGAAATTAACGGACGAATTTCCCATTTATCAGGACCTATAGACCATGCGTTGCCCCTCGTGCGGATATAAAGACACCGGTGTTGTGGATTCGCGTTTGAACAGCGATGGGACATCCATCCGCCGCCGGCGCAAATGCCCCAAGTGCGAGGAGCGCTTCACCACCTACGAACATATTGAGCAATTGCCTTTGATGGTGGTCAAGCGCGACGGCCGGCGCCAGCCCTTTGACCGCGCGCGCATCCTCAATGGTGTGGTCAAGGCCTGTGAGAAGCGGCCGGTGAGCGTGGACCAGGTCGAGGCCATGGTGGACAGCATTGAGCACGCCGTGCGTAAGAAATACGACCAGGAAATCAACGCCAAGGACATCGGCGAGATGGTCATGGACCGCCTCGCGGTCCTGGACGAGGTCGCTTACGTGCGTTTCGCCTCGGTCTACCGGCAATTCAGGGATGTCAACCAGTTCATGGACGAGTTGCAGACCATTTTGGGCAAGAACAAGGCCAAGAACAAGAAACTGAAAGCACGCAAGGCCAAAAGGAAAGGCTGATATGGTCAGGGTTGAATTGGTCAAGATCATCATTGACGAGAAACGCCAGGACCAGATCATCGTCCTTAAGGAAAAGGACGGCGAACGCCAGATCCCGGTCGTCATCGGGTTCATGGAGGCCTCCAGCATCCGGCTGAAGATCTCCGGCGTGGACATGCCCCGTCCCATGACCCATGATCTTTTAGTCAATGTCATTGAGGTCCTGGGCGGCCGTTTGGAGCGCGCACTCATCGACAAACTCGTTGACAATACTTTTCATGCCAAACTAGAAATAAGGTCCAAAGAGGGGGAGATCAAGCTCATTGATGCCCGGCCTTCGGACAGCATCGCCATGGCCGTGCGTCTTAAATCCCCCATTTTTGTCGCCGATGATATTTTTGACAAGTCGGCCATGCCGCAACCGGAATGATCCTCCTCAACCTTCCCCATTTAAAAATTGTCCGGGACCTCGCCCGGAGGAAAAAGATCAATGTCCATTTGGTCGGCGGTTTTTTGCGCGACCATCTTCTGGGAAAAAAAAGCACGGACCTTGATTTTGCCGTCGGTGAAAACGCTGTCGCTTTCGCCCGCGCCTTTGTCCGCAAGGTCAAGGGTACTTTCGTGCTTTTGGACAAAGAACACGGCTGTGCCCGCGTTGTGTGCAAAGAGGGTCAGGCGATCTGGACTTTTGATTTTTCAGACCTTCGCGCCCCCACCATCAAGGCCGATCTGCACTCCAGGGACTTTACCATCAATACGTTATGCGTGGATGTCACGAACCTCAAAGATACTGACGATCTGCAAGAAAATATCGTGGACCATTGGGGCGCCGCGCGCGACTTGAAGACCAAAACAGCGCGCATGGTGTCCGTTGATGCTTTTAAGGACGACCCCTTACGACTTTTGCGCGCCTACGCGTTAAAAGCTGTTTTTGGTTTGAAGATCGAATCTAAAACTGTTGCCCGCATTAAAAAAGACGCGGACCTTATCCTGAACGCGGCCATGGAACGGGTGCGCGAAGAAGTGTTCAAGGTCCTTTCTTCGCCGAGGGCTTATGAAACGACCGTTCTTTTGGACAAGGACGGGTTGTTGGCCAGGGTCCTGCCGCAATTGAGCGTCATGCAGGGCGTTCATCAGGGCGGGTATCATCATCTGGACGTGTGGCGCCATTCGCTGGAGGTCCTGCATCAGTTTGAACTTCTTTGCGCGCAGGAAAAAGACCCGCGAATACAGGCTTATCTTGGCGAGGAGATCGCTGGAAACCATTCGCGCGCGGCGCTTTTGAAATTAGCCGCCTTGCTGCATGATGTCGGCAAGCCGGACACACGAAAGCCGGAAGGCGAACGCATCACCTTTCATGGCCATGAACACGTGGGCGAGCGCATCACGCGGTTGGCGGCCAAGCGTTTGAAATTGTCTGTCAAGGAACGCCATTTTCTGGAAGACGCGGTGCGTATGCATTTGCGGCCCGGATACCTGTCCAATTTCCAACGTCCGACGGAAAAAGCAATATTCCGTTATTTTCGCGACACCGGAAAAGAGGGCGCGGCCATTGCGCTTTTGGCCATGGCCGACCAGCGCGCGACCCGCGGGCCTTTGACCACGCTGGAAAAAGCCGAACACCATGAGAAAATTTGCCGCATGGTCCTGGCGCGTTTCTTTGAGGAAAAAAATAAGGCCCCGCTCAAACGCCTGCTCACCGGCCGTGACCTTATCAAAACATTGAAATTAGAGCCCGGTCCCATTTTTGCCAAGATCCTGACTGCCGTTGAAGAGTCGCAATCATTAGGGAAGATAGCAACCAAGGCCGAAGCGTTGGCCTTGGCTAAAAAAATAGCAAAAGTATGATCTATAAGTTAGACAAAACTGTTGTGAGTGTCCGGGGGAGCGCGGAGAAGTTCTTGAGCGGGCTGACGTCCAACACGCTGGATAGGCCGCGCAACGCATTCCTGAACATGCATGGCCGCATCGTGGCCACCTTTGATCAGGTCCGCGCCGGTGATGACATATTCCTGTTGGTCATTGCCTCGTCGGCGTGGGAAGCACTCAAGGCGCATACGGATAGATACGCGCGCCTGAATAACACCACGATCGAGCCCGTGGCCTTGAACGCGTATTTTGATCTCTCGGGTGATTGTCCGCTGTCCGGGGGGGAATACGCCATTCCTCAAAATTCCGGACGCATCATTCTGACGGCCCGCGCAATACCTTTGGATGTTGCCGCGGACGCGTTCACCGTATTCCGTCTTCAAAATAATATCCCTCTGCACGGCGTGGATTATCACGATGATTTTATCCTCAACGTCCACGAGAATGATTTTGTGTCTTACACCAAGGGGTGTTTTTTGGGACAGGAACCGGTGTCCAAGGTGCATAACCGTTCCAAACCGACCTGGCAATTGGCCGTTCGCTGTGAAGACGGGTTAAGCGAAGAGGAGAAGGCCAAAATGACCTCCAAAGCCCGCGACCCCAAAACCGGCCGCACACTTGGATTTGTCTTTGTCAAAAACGCGCCCGCTGTGGTAGAATGACATCCTAAAAATTAAAGGAGTTCCCATGAACATCCGTACAAAGTCCGTTCACACGGGCGTTAACATTGACACGACGTTCAATTCCGTCATCACCCCGATCTATCCGACGTCCACGTTCTTTTTTGACGCCATCGGAAAGCACAAGGGCTATGATTACACCCGCAGCGGCAACCCCACGCGCGCGGCGCTGGAGGCCAATATCGCGGCCCTGGAAGGCGGGGTCAATTGTTCGGCGACCGCCACCGGCATGGCCGCCATCACCGCGGTCCTGTTTTTCCTCAAGCCCGGCGACCATATCATCACCGGCGACGACATTTACGGCGGCACCTACCGTTTGTTCAACGCGGTCTTAAAGCCCATGGGCTTTGATTTTTCCTTCATCAATATGCGCGACCTCAAGAAGGTCAAGGCCAGCGTCACGTCCAAAACAAAAATGATCTGGATCGAAACGCCGTCCAACCCGCTGTTGAATATCGTGGACATTGAAGGGGTCGTTGCCATCGCCCGCAAGAAAAAGATACTGACCGTCGCGGACAATACCTTTTTGTCCCCGTATTTCCAGAAGCCGCTGGAGCTCGGTGTAGATATGGTGGTCCATTCGACGACGAAATACCTCAACGGCCACAGCGATGTGGTCGGTGGGGCCATTGTTTATGCCAACAATGATCTGAAGGAACGCGGCCGGTATCTGGTCAATGCGTTGGGCGTATCGCAATCGCCGTATGACGCGTGGTTAGTCCTGCGCGGGATCAAGACGCTCGGCCCCCGCATGGAAGCGCACCAGAACAATGCCATGGCCGTGGCCCGTTTCCTCGAGGGGCACAAGAACGTCAGGAAGGTCTATTATCCGGGGCTTAAAAGCCATCCCCAGCCGGAGCTGGTCCGCAAACAGATGACAGGTTTCGGCGGCATGCTGGCCTTTGAGCTGAACACCGGCAAGGTCCTATTAAATACGTTTTTCAAGAAATTGAAATATTTCGCCCTGGCCGAATCATTGGGCGGGGTGGAATCATTGATCGAGACCCCGTGGTATATGAGCCACTCGTCCATGGGGCCGACGGCCTTAAAGGTCTCCGGCATCACCAGGGAAACCGTGCGCGTTTCGCTGGGCATTGAAGGCGCCGAAGATCT